>JAZSRU010000012.1:0-57856 GCA_045538635.1 Victivallaceae bacterium | reverse complement strand
TCACTCCCCCCAAAGTTTCAAGCACCGACTGGAACATTATTTCCACTCAAATGGAACGCAGTGCCAAATTCACTGCACTCAACGGCAAAGCTGTTCCCGACCCCGGCAGTTTCGGTCTGGCTTATGATGAAAAAAATCTCTATCTGGAATACAATGACACCATGAAAACCTATCCTGAACGCGACCCGTGGCGCGAAAATATTGAGATTTTCTTTATCAACGGCAAAACCATGTACCAGATGGCAGTCTCACCCAAAGGCGACCTTTACGGCTTGCAGTACAAACTTTCAAACAACTCCATCGTTGATTTAAAAGATGTAACTTTCAATATCAAACCCGATTCAAAATACAGCGACAAAGGATGGCGCGTCCGCATGACAATTCCGTGGCAAACTTTCGGTGCAGACAAAAATATTCCGCTTGTTATGAATATTTTCCGTACCCGTCAGGAAGGCTCAAGCTGTTGGAGTCCGACCTTCTCCGGCGGCTACCGCGACAGTTTCCCGTACTTCGGCAAAGTCGCGTTCTTCCCGCTCAAGCTCACCGCAGCAAACTTCACCTGCCACGGCAAAGGGGCATACAAAA
This sequence comes from Victivallaceae bacterium, assembly GCA_045538635.1. Lineage (GTDB taxonomy): Bacteria > Verrucomicrobiota > Lentisphaeria > Victivallales > Victivallaceae > RGIG5270. The sequence continues at coordinate 57,271 of JAZSRU010000012.1, read as the reverse complement.
AAACCGACGGCGCAAACGGTACAGTCGGTGTCATGCACACCGATTCCGGCTGGTCGCTCCAATGCCCCATGCCCGACACCGTTACTCCGGCAAAAACTTATGAAGTCTGGGCAACTCTCCGCGGAGAATTTACTGAAAATTCTTTGACCGGCAAAAGTTTTTGCGGCATCTACAATCCGATACTCAAAAAAACCGTCGGCAATGTCGCTGTCCAGGCGGCAAAAATAAACGGAAAAAATTACCACCGCATCCTGATCGGTAAATACAAACTCGCTCCAGGAATGTATTTCTACATCGGCGGTCTTACTCCGCGCAATGCCGCCAACAAAATATATCTCAAAGAACTGGAAATCATTGCAAAATAAAAAACATGACACAAAATCAATATAAAATTGACACTATTTTTGTTTGATTTATGTAATTATTGATGCTATACTACCAATAAGTGTATCAAATAAAACTGGAAATCCCCTGTACGCTGCCGGGGATATCCAGCCCATTGGTACTGCGACAGAGCCTCATATAAGCCGGAGTGTAACGCCGGCGCCGTGACTCTGCATCGGGCATGACATGAAGAAAGGATTGGAAAGCAGAAAAGTTTTCTCGTGATATTTTCTTTGTTCAAAGAAAGTATGTATTGTTTGACTCGCAAAGGCGATATACATTACACATCTGCGGACAAAAATATATAGAAATCACAACCTCTTAACAGAAAGGATAAAATATGAAAAGAGCCTCGAAACAACATGAAAGAATGTATATTATCGGAAGTTTTACATTGATTGAACTTCTGGTAGTCATCGCTATTATCGCGATTCTCGCGGGTATGCTGCTCCCTGCATTGAATTCAGCCCGTGACCGCGCCAGAGCCACCAAATGTACCGGCAATATGAAATCCTGTACTCAGGCAATCCTTATGTATGCATCCGATTATAATGATAATTATCCACTTTATATCAATGATTCCAATCACAATAATTACGGATGGCTGAAATATCTGGTCCTCGGCAACTATGTTGACAAAAATCTCTGCGCCAACAAAAACAAAAGCAAACTTCATTGCTGTCCATCTGTCAATCAGACAGATGCAAATGAAAATATGAAAGTCAGTTACGGCAGATTTTATGAAAGCCATATTCTTGGAGTCAAATATATCATTACCCCTCCGGACAATGCCAATACAAAACTTATCAATTTCAACAAAATAATCAACTCCAGCTCAACCATTATCGGCGGAGATACTTATGTAAACTCCAGCAGCTGGCCGGATAAACAATTCCATATTCTTCAGCTTAATGCCGCAAATACCAGTTATTGCGTCCACATGCGCCACTCAAACAAAGCCAATCTGATGATGGCTGACGGCCATGTCGCCGCCATGTCCCCCAAAGAAATGCAAAACGCTTTGCGGCTTGGTGATACTATATGTTCTGTTGCCGTCAATTACTACGATAAAGACAAAAATCACAAAACAAACAACTGAAAAATATGTTAAGATATTTTGCTAAAACCATCCTGTCCGCAATATTTCTTGCGGCAGGATTTTTTCTGTCCGGCACAGAACTGACTCTCGTCAGCAACGGCACTCCGTCATCTGAAATAATCCTCGGCACCAATCCGACTCAAAGCGCATCTCTCGGAGCTTATGAACTTCAATATCATATCAGAAAAATAACCGGTGCCGAACTTCCGATACTTGCCGCTCCGACTCAGGCTGATAATGTAAAAATTTATATCGGCGACCTCCCCGGCGGCAGAAAAGAAAAATTCACAGGTGAAAAAATCGTCCGCCGCTTGTCAGGCAAAACAATCATCCTCACCGGCAACGATACAAGTCTGCGTAAAAAATTTGACTACAACGATCCCGCCACTTTTCCTTTCGGGCTGCCGCAGGAGGAATACGGTTACAATGGACCGTTATTTGCGGTTTACGACTTTTTGGAAGATTTGTGCGATGTAAGATTTTTCTATTACAATGACAAGGGAACTTCTCTGCCGCATAAAAAAACTTTAAGTGTCAAATGCATTAACAGAGAACACACTCCGAAATTCAATGCATTCCGCATCATTTCAGTTTCCAAACGCAGAGATACTGTGCTTTACGGTTCAATGCGCGATATCAAACTCAGCAATCTCCGCCGCCGTCTGGTGCATTTTTACGGCAACACCAACCATAACGGTTATTCGATTTACTTCACCCATTGGGGCAAAGCAAAACGCAAAACTCTCAAAGATTCATTCAAAGTCAAACGCAAGGAATTTTTTGCACAGGGTTATGACGGTCAGGGGCCGATGGGCGACCCGATAATCCGCTCAAATTATGCCGATGACAAAGATTGTCCCGCACAACTCTGCTACTCAAATCCAGGCACAATAAATTATTTTGCCGATGAAGTTATGACATATTTCAACGGCGGCTGTGTCAAAGGCGGCTGGCTCAATTTTCACGGCAAAGCCAAAACAACAGATACACTCATTCCGCATTTTGACGGTCAACCGTTCTTCTACCCAGTAGAACCGGGAGATTCACAAAAAGACAAAGTATGCCTTTGCAGCGATTGCAAAAAACGAGTCGCGCCCGGAGCATCTAATATCTCCGATCACAAATTCAGATTCATTGCCGATATCGCGGAAAAAATCGCGGCCAAAAATCCGCTTGCCGGAGTTTCAACTCTTGCTTACATCCGCTCACTTTATTATCCTGAAAATGTAAAACTCCCGCCAAATGTTTCAGTGCAGCTCTGTCTGCCGCTATACTCCTGGTGGCATCCGGCTGCTTATGCCCAACAGCACGGAATTTACAAAAAATGGGTCAGAAATGAGGCAAAAAAACGCCCCCTCACCTTATGGACCTATCTTTTCAATGCACAATATGATGCTGATGTGCATTTTGGAAAATACAAAGCTTTTCCAAATTTTTATCCGGAATTTGTCATTGATACATTCAAAGAATTTTCAAATGACGGCATCCGCGGCTGGTTCTCCGAAACTGTCAAACAGCAGCTTTTCATGGAAACTTACCTCGCCGCCCGCATCTGCTATGATGACAGCATGAGCAAAGAGCAGCTCCTCAATGATTATTTCAGCAAATGCTACGGCAAAGCAGCCCCCTTTATCCGTGAATTTTATTCCAATATCGAAAAAATCACCATGAATCCGGCAAACTGCCCCAAAAAATGGCTGAAAGACAAAAATACTGTCGTCGGTCCCAAAGGAGTAAAACATCCATACTGGACCACCGGACTCTGGTCACAGGATGTCAATTGGCAATCCGGGACTCCCGCCCGCATGAAAAAACTGACCGAACTTCTCAAAAATGCCGAAAAAACTGCGGATACAGACTGCGCAAAATTCATGGTTTCAAAACTTCAGGAAATTTGGAACAATGCACTTGAAGGGCACCGCAAATATTATGAATTTGCCCGCTTGAAACACAGCCGCTCAATACTCATGCACCATGTTCCATCGGCCAACGGTGATGCAGAAAAAATCAACTGGTCAAAACTTCCCTCATCTGAACTTTTCACCGATTCAGCTTTCAAAAAAGTTAAACGCGATGTTTACTTCCAGACCGCCTGTGATGAAAAGTTTTTCTACCTGCGAATCAATGAAAATGAAGCTCCGGCAAAACATGAAAATATTCATGAAGGGCACGGTTTTGAAATGGTTTTCTCCGCTGACGGCAATCATCCCAATTATTATCTGCTGATATCACCCGATGAAAAGACCATGGCAATAAAATTTGTTATGGAAAGCGATGTCGTCCGTAAGGAACAATACGATTTTGCCCAGCGCGTCAAATCCGTCATTGCTCCCGGCAAATGGGAATGTTTTGTTGCAATTCCGAAAGAAAAGCTCCCTTTCTCTGACGGAAAACTTGTCGCCAATATGATCCGCGTGCGCCCGAATAAAGATTATGCAGTATGGAACGCGACCGGTTCATATGACTGCCAGTATAAACTTGAAGAAGCAGGGCGGATAATTTCCATGCCGTGTGTCATCCGCAGCAATAATTTTACCTATGCCGCACCAAAATACTCCAGAGAAGAATCAGATGCTGCCTCGAAAAACGGCAAAACCGGCAGTCTGGATTTTGGCAGCAGCTGGGGATTACAAGCCAATATTCCCTCTGTCTTCCGGGGCAGATTTAATGTCGATGTATATATCAGAGCAGATAAACTGCCGTCCGGGATATCATTCAAATTGTTTGCCTATGACAAAAAACACAAAAAAATCATTGCACAGAAAAATGTACCGCCAAATCTCGTTTCCGGACAAAAAAAATATAATATTGTTACATTCAAAGATTTAAAAATCGATTCTGAATGCTATATTACCATAAGTTCATTCAATCGCAAAACTTCTGCAAAAGGCAGAATTTATATGGAAAAAATTATAATAAAACCTTCAGGAAAGGATTAATTTTATGAAAAAATGGATTTGTGGCGACTTGCACATTCATACGCACCTGTGCCATGACGGGACATTATCCGTCGAAGAAATCATCAAACGCTCACTGCCATACAGCGACTTTTTCGGTTTTGCCGGTCATGCCAGAATACTGAACAGCGGAGCTACCTATGTTGACGGACACTGGGGCAAACCTCAATATGATGAAATCGCTGCCGCCCGCAAAAAATTTCCCGGCATCACCATTTTTCACAGCGGCGAAGTCGAATTCCCCATTGAACGCCACACCATGTTTATCACCTCAAATGCAGATGAAGAATTTACTCTTACTGATACTCTGGTTGCAAAATTCGACCGTTTTCAAGGAGTTGTTGGAATTGACAAAGGCTGTGAAGAATTGCGCTTTGTCGAGGAAAATTTTGACCGCGAAAATACATTCATGATTTTTAACCACCCCAACTCTCCGGATGTCGCATACGAAGATTTGGAACGCCTCGCCGACGCCTCTGATGTATTCAGAACCATCGTCTGCTTCAGCCGCAATGAAAGACGCGCCAAACAGACTTGGGATGTCGGCGGAGAATGGGACAAACTTCTGATGAAGGGACACAAAATGTTCGTCCGCTTTGAGGGAGATTTCCACAAACACTTCGATGACGGCGGCACAGACTATTATCCCGGAGAATTTCAGCAGGACTTCGTTCATGTCAACGAAAACAATGCTCAGGAAATCGTCCGCGCCTACATGACCGGCAAATATTATTCCGTCGTCGAAAATATTATCTCAGAACCGGAATTCAAAGTCGAAAAATCCGCTTCAAACAAAAAAATCACTCTCAATTTCAATGTCAATCATCCACTCGAAGAAGTCCTTATCATCTCCGACGGCAAAGTTGTAAAAGAATTCAAAGACTGCCCGGTCGGCAGATTTGAATGGCAGGGAGAACTTCCGGACGGCAAATATTTCCGCGTCCGCGGCCTCGGCAAAGACAAAAAACGCAAGTATTCCGACGGCATGTATTCTCCCGTTTTCATGTTCAATCCCATTTTTGATGAAGGAGAATTATAATGCTGCTCACCCGTCCATGCCACTCTGTCGAATTCATGGAAAAATATGAAGCCTATGTCGAAACTCACATTTTCCGTACAGAAAAACAACCCGACTTTGAACAATATATTCCTTATATCTACGGCGTGCATCTGCCCTATGCAGGCTTGAATCTCGCCGCCATTGACGAAGAACACCGCCGTGCATCCGTCGCACGGGTCAAAGAAGCAATTGATGTCGGCTGTCAATACCCGACAGATTACTTTGTCATGCACCCGACCGGTTATGAAGTCATCCAGAATAAAATTGTCGGCGAATACGAATTTCTCATTCCCTCAATCATTGAAATCGCTGAATATGCCGCGACAAAAAACAAAACGATCTGCCTCGAAAATCAGGTCATGTACACTCCCGGCTTACAGCGTTCATACGGTTATTGTGCTTCAGAATGGTTCCGTATCCACCGCGATGTGAACCGCCCCAATGTCATGCTGACACTCGACAGCAGTCATGCGGCTACTTCTGTTGCTGTTTATGAAAACCTTGCAGACAGACAGAAACATATTTTTGATTTTCTCGCACACCCGGAGCTGATAAAAAGGGTGCATTGGTCCGACTCTGTTCTGAAAGATAATACTTCTTTCTCAAATGATATGCATCTCGTTCCCGGCAAAGGCGATCTGCCGCGCGAATTTCATCAGGCAATCAATGCGCTTGACTGCATGAAAACACTGGAACAGAAAGCATCTGACGAAGAACACATCTTCTCATTTGAATTTATTGCTTCTCTGTAACAGGCAGCAAAATATAGAAAGTGGCCCCCTTGCCTTCACTGCTCTCCAGATATACAAAACCGTTATGATTGCGGATCGTACCGTAAACCATTGACAACCCCATGCCCGTACCGGAACCGACTGGCTTGGTGGTGAAAAACGGTTCAAAAACTTTTTTCTGCAATTCCTCGCTGATACCGATACCGCTGTCAGCGACGGATATGCAGCAGAATTTGTACCAATCAAGTTTATTTCCGGCAGTAAATTTTTCAATCTTTTCCCTTACTGTATTTGCAGGACAAAGGGTGATACATAATTTTTTCTCCGCGCATTTCTCCATCGCATCGGCAGCATTGAGTATCAAATTGAGCAGAACCTGACTCAATTGTACCTGATCTCCGCGGATATAAATATCTTCAGACGGAAATTTATGCTCGATCTGCATCTGCACGGAATTTGAAACCGTCAGCATACTCAATGTATGCTCTATCATCTGCTTCGCATCAATAGTCGTTTCATAAAATTTACCTTTGCGGGCAAAACCGAGCAGCTGACTGGTAAGTTTTCCCGCCTGCTCTGCAATGGAGCTGATTTTTTCAAGATTTTTCACCGCTCTCGGATTTTCATCAAAGTCATTGGTCATCAGCAGCAGATCGACATGCCCCAATATTGCATGGATATGATTGTTGAAGTCGTGTGCAATACCACCGGCAAGTTTACCCAGAGCCTCCATTCGCTGAGAGTGGGCAAGCTCCGCTGAAAGATTTTCTTTTTCTATCTGCAGCTCCAATTCTTTGGTAACATCACGCCCGATGAGCAGAAAAATCTTTTCATTTTTAAGTTTTCCCTCTGAAATCGAACATGCCAGACTTGCCTTGCTGCCGTCATTACCGACCAATTCGGCGTGAAACAATGCAACTTTGCGGTCATCAAAATAGGAATCATTATCAATTTCACCGCTAATGACCGGAACTTTTTCTCCGGATTGCAGACGGGAGAAAAAATTATCAGAAAATTTATAATCAGGAATATATTTTTCAAACAATCTCTCTGCCGCAAGATTCGCGTCCATCACTTTGCCGTCAGAATTCAGAATTATTATCATTTCGTTGGCATTCTGCAATATCTGGCGGTAACGGTCCTCTGATTCAGACAGAACCTCTTCCAGCTTCTTGCTCTTGCCGTATGCTCCGAAAAATGCAAAAACAATATCCATTGTATTATGCGCGGATGCCTCCTCCCCGTATTTGCCGATATAAAAATGAATCATCATGCCGAGCCATACACTGAAAACTCCGCGAACCATGATCGCTCCGGACATGAAATTGCCCATTTCATAATAGTGCAGGTCATAATAAACAGCAGAATATATCACCAAATCAAGCCCTTGAGTCAAAAATAATGCCCCTATAATACATATCAAACGCCGCGCACCCCAATTCTGCAGTCTGGTATAAAGTATCGGGATCAAAAACATATCCGCCAGATGCGCCATGACCAGTGCCACCATTGATCTTAAACTATCCGACAGCAAAAGATTAAGTGCAATAACAGAATTGTTTTTATTCAATGAAAAACCTATCCAGTTGCATTGCAGCAGCGTGATTTCTGCTACATAAAAAAACACTCCGAAAAGCACAACCGAACCGATTATCATACGCTGTGTTGCCAGAGTTCCATTGTTTATGTATAAGAGAAGCAGTCCTGCCAGATACGGCAGAAAAAATACCGATGAACCGATTTGAAACTCCAGATTCTGAAAAAATATGACCCTGAAATTTGCCACCGATACAAATTGGGCAAACAAAAACAGCAGTCCCATCGTCATATACAATGGCGTCGTACCGATATTTTTGCTCTGATTATGGAGCAGCAGTATTGTTATGAAAATAAAAGTCAGCTCCAGAAAACATAATGTCAATGAGATAATCGGATCCATTTATTCTGCGTGTTCCTCTATTGTGCCACGCAATATCCCGCGCACGAAATTGGCGCGGAAAACGCTTTTGGCTTCATTATTTTCAAAGGCTCTGCCGTACAATTTCTGCAAATGAGCCGCTCCGTAATGCACATAAATACGATGCACCATTTCTGTATTGACATTGGCAAAAACTCCCATATCCACCCCCAGCTTCAATCCGGAAAGCGCATTCAATGTTTCCTTGCTGTGCAGCAGATAGGAATATTTCAGCAAGCCGTATGACCTCCCGATATAATCAAGCAGACGAGATTGTTTACGGGCAAACATTTTCTCTCTGGCATTCTGTTCGTGCTGAATTATCTGCATTATCGTTCCGGAAATTTTATCAATGATCTCCTCTTCAGTATCTCCGAGAGTGATTTGATTTGATATCTGATACAAAGATCCGGCATTTTCAGACCCCTCTCCGAATATGCCGCGCACTGCAAAATTGAGTTTATTCAGCGCGCGTACAGTCGATTCCAGCTCTCCGGTCAATGTCAATCCCGGCAGATGCAGCATCACCGAAGCACGCAAACCGGTTCCCACATTGGTCAGACAGCTTGAAAGATATCCGAGCTTGTCATCAAACGCAAACTTGAGCTTGCTGCTGAATTTATCATCTGCCTGCGATGCTTTTTTGTATGCTTCACGGAGCTGAAACCCCGGCAAAAATGTCTGAATCCTCAAATGATCTTCTTCATTGATCATGATCGCCAGTTCCTCATTGGCACTCAATAGAAGTCCGCGATTGAGAGGAGTGGCAATCAATTTGCTGCTGACCAGCCTGCGTTCATACAACAATTCACGGTCAAGCTCGGAAAGTTCATCCAGATAAACGACCAGACCGCGCGCACCAATTATTCTTTTCTCCCGGGCAGTATCCTCAATCAGATTCCGTACATTGGCAAGATCATGCACCGATGCAGCTGCCGGAAAAGGAAACTGCTCCAGATTGCGGGCAAGGCGCACTCTGGAACTGATAGCTATAATATTTTCACCGCGAGCGGGATCCAGATAGCTCATCTCATTCTTCAAAATGGTACTTATGACATCCTGCTTTTTCATTTGCCGGCTCCGCTTTTATTTTTGCGTGATTTTTTGAAAGCTGCTATCTGATCGCGCAGCACAGCCGCCTGTTCATAAGCCTCACTGTTGATTGCGTCCTGCAATTCCTGCTCAAGTTTACGCAATTTTTCGCGGCGAATCTCCGGCAGTTCATATTTTATATTCTGCGGCCGTTTACCGGTGTGGATACGGCTGCGGTGAATATTATTCACTGCATCACCGATCATATCAGCAAAAACTTCATAACACTTGCTGCAGCCGAAAAGTCCGTTATTATCATTCATTTTTTTCATATTCCAGCCGCATACGGGACAAACAGGAGAATTTTCAGCAGTTTTTTTCTGCTGGACAAACTCCTCGCTTATCTTTTTGATATTTTCAATGACATCGCTGAAATTCAACTCGCCGAAATTGAAAAGTTTATCAGCTTGCGGATGTTTTTCAGCACATTCATTGCAGAGGTTTATCACTTTTTTGCCATTGGCACTTATTTCCTGAATATGAATGACCGCCTCTTTTTTCTTGCAAATATCACATAACATAAAAACACCTCACTTCCGTTTTTGCTTTTCCTGCCCTTATTATGAAGCAACTACGGCAAAAAGCAAACACAAAAATAAATTTACGACAAAAATAATATGATTTTCCTTTTCAACATCCATTCTCCGCTTCAAGCAGTACAGTCAGCGATATCTCAAACAATTTATGCGTCCACTCAACATCAGCCGCCGCACGGTGCGCCTGCATGGCGGGCATTATCTCATCCAGACAGAAATGTGCGCGCAAATTCTGCAAACTGTATGAGGGCAATCCGGCATGGCTGGTTTTGAGCAGACGGATTGAGTCCATTGTTTTGCCCTGCCACAAAGGCAATCCGTTGCGCGCCAGACTTTCCTGCAGAAAAGCAAGATCAAATCTGGCGTTGTGCGCCACCAGAGTCGATTTTTCCGCAAAGTCGAGAAATTCATACCCTACCTGCTTGAAAAACGGCGCGTCCGCAACCATTTCATCAACGATATGATGCACTCTTGACACTCCGGATGGAATATGTCTGTTGGGATTTACCAGCGACTGGTAACGCGAAACAGTACCGTCAGTATCAATCCGCAAAGCGGCAATTTCCACAATACGGTCATTGACCGCACTCATGCCGGTCGTTTCCACATCAAAAATCGTAAAAGGTCCGAGTTCGTAATATTTTTTCATCATCCGGCTCTATTTCATCAATTCATTATAAGTTTTAAAATGAGTTTTGCAGCACCGTTCAAGCACATCAACTCCGAATTTATCAATCAAAGCATTGGCGCGCTGTTTGACGATATCACTTGCTCCGCGCGGAATATCCATTTGAAATTCCTCTGAAAGCTTCTTCATTTCCCGTATAAACTGTTCTCTGGCGAGAATTGAAGCAGCGGCAACAGCAATATCACTTTCACCTTTTGTCCGCTGTTCCAGAATGATTTTGCGGCCTTTTTCCATCAATGCATTGCGGATAAGATATTCCGCACCGAATTTATCAGAAAGCGCACGCGGACAATCGGGGACTTTTTCCAGCACATTTTCAATAACTCTGGCATGTCCCCACGCCAGGAGTTTATTCAAATTGCCGATACGGCGGTAGAGATCATTGTAAACATTGTTGCGCAATGTTACAATAGCGAATCGCCCCTGAACAGTCTGCCGTATCTCATCAGCAATCGAAATTATTTCCCGATCACTTTTTATAAGTTTGGAATCGCGCACGCGGCTTTTGGCCAAAGCTTCACCGCTTGCCTCATCTATATAAACTCCGGCAATGATGAGCGGACCGAAAAAATCCCCCTTGCCGCTTTCATCCACTCCAATATGCGGAGCGAGGTCAAGTTCAATTTCATCTCCATCCAACTCTTCCGGAATACTGAATCTGTAATCATGCAGGATTTCCGGCTCAAGCACAAATTCCACAAACTCCTGCGCATTGCCGCCCTGAACAGTCAGTTTGCCGCTGCAATATGCAACGATATTGACTTTATCGCCGACTGCTTTAAAATGGGCATACTGCTGATCTTTCAATTCAAAACCATGTGTTTCAACATATTCACGCAGCAATGATAACTGTTGTTTATCAACAGTACAGACAAATGAAGTTTTCTTTTTATCATCACTCATAATCACAATTCCATACGGTTTTTCAGCGCGGCTCCGATAGTTGCCGAATCAGCAAAAGCAATATCCGCTCCCGCCGGCAGTCCCTGCGAAAGCTGTGTCATGCGAACCGGCATATCTTTGAGCATATCTGCAATAAAAAGCGCAGTCGCCCTGCCCTCAACATCCGCCCCAAGCGCGATAACAACCTCTTTTATACCGTTTTTTTCAATGCGGTCAGCCAGATTGGCGAGATTGAGATTTTCTCCATATTCATCATCCAGCGGCGAAATCCTGCCGCCAAGCACATGATACAAGCCGCGGAATGCATGACTGTCCTCTATCGACAAAAGCTGCGAATAACTCTCAACTATGCACAAAACAGTACGGTCGCGCCGCATATCGGAACAAACAGGACAATCCTCATCACGCCCGATCAAGGCGCCGCATTCTGCACAATGCACGACCTCATCCGGCAAAAATGCCAGCAGATTCCCGAATTCACGCACCTTGTCAGCCTGCCAGTCAAAAAGAGAAAGCACATAACGCTCCGCACCGCGTCTGCCGACACCGCGGAACATCCGGAATTTCTCTATAAGTTTTTCAACCGCTGCAGGATACTGACTCATAAACCATCTCCATTAAAAAAGGCCGGGGACATTAAGCGGTCCCGCGATTTCCTGAATCTTTGCCTGAGCTTCATTTCTGGCAGTATTCAACGCTGTATTGACGGCCTCATAAACATCATTGGATGTAACATTTTCAGATTTGAATTCAACATTTTTGAGCTGAAAATCACCGGTAACAACAGCAATTACGCTGCCATTGGAACTGACACCGGAAAACTCTGTTTCAGCGAGAGTTTTTTTCATATTTTCAACATTTTTTTTGATCTCTTTTGCCTGCTGCATCATTTTGGCAAGATCACCCAAACCACCGAACATTTGTAAATCCTTTCGTTAATTTTTTGTGCGGTCAACATGAATATCGACCAGTTCACCGCCGAAAATCTCCAATATCTGCTGAACACCTCTGTTCTGCAAAACTTTTTTCTTTTCAGCAATATTATCTGCAACGCTCATACGCATAGGTCCTGCTTCAGGAGCTTTTTTAACTGCGGGAGCATCATTTTTTTCAACTTCCACCGCATTTGCCTGCGGGACTTGAGGTGCGGATGCTTCTGTTTCAGGAACATCCATTATCTCCTCAACATCAGACACCATATCCATCGGCGGAATATCTGCAATATAGTCATCCACCGACGGAACATCTACATTTTCATCCTGAACTTCAACTGAATTTTCTTCTGTTTCTTCCGGGGCTTCCGGTTCTGCGGTTTCAACGGCTTCCGGTTCTGCAAATTCAGCAGACGGTTGAACTTCTGCAATTTCTTCTACTGCCGGAGCTTCAACGGCAACCGGTTCAACCGACTGATTTTCAGTTTTTATTTCATCATGAGGCGCGGCAGCTTCAGTCAAGTCGTTTTTTTTTACTTCGCTGATCTGCACAGACGGCAGTTCAATTTTCTGCACCGGAGCCGGAATCATATCCATATACTGCAAATCACCGCTTTCACGCAAACGGTTTAAATGACGGATCAAATCACTTATTTTAAGCGAATGAGCCTGTTTCATCGCTTTCAGCAACAGAGTTTCCAGATAAATCTGTTTATTGAGCGCATCACGCAGCGGCCTGGCTCCGACAGAGAGAATTTCCATGATCTCCTGAATAACTGACAACGGAGCGATTGAAGCAAGAACCTTAAATTTCTGCAGCTGCTCCGGACTTTCCTCCAAAACGCTTGAGGCATCGGCAAGGATCGCAGATATTTCAACATTGCGCAAAGAAAAAAGCACATCCTCAAACAATGTTTCAAGATTTTTTCCTTTTGAAGCAAGGTTGTGAATACCTGTAATTACATCAGCGGGGTTATTTTTGAGTACAGCTTCAACGATTTTATCGACTTCGACAGCATCTGCAAGCCCAAAAAGTGAACGCACCTCTTCATCTGTAATCAAATGATCTTTATTGCCGACTGCAAAAAATGCGATCATCTGGTCAAGCAGAGATTGAGCATCCCGCATACCGCCTTCGGCAGCTTTGGCAAGAGAAAACAGAGCATCTTCGCTGATCTTCACCTGCTGATCTGTGGCGATTTTTTTCAACTGCTCTGCAATAAGGTTTGTGGATATCGGAGTCAGATCGAAACGCTGACATCTGGAAATGATAGTTGCCAGAACCTTGTGAACTTCAGTTGTAGCAAAGATAAATTTTGCATGCGGCGGCGGTTCTTCAATAGTTTTCAAAAGCGCGTTCCATGCCTGATTTGAGAGCATGTGGATTTCATCAATGATATAAACTTTGTAACGGCCGTTGATCGGCGAATGCATAACATTTTCTGTGAGTTCACGCATATCATCAACGCTGTTTCTGCTGGCGGCATCGATTTCAATGACATCCATACTGCTTTCAGAATCAATAGCCATACAGCTTTTGCATTTGCAGCATGGCTCGCCGTCCTGCGGATTTTCGCAGTTGAGAGCTTTGGCAAAAATACGCGCCAGAGTAGTTTTGCCGACACCGCGCGGTCCGACCAGCAAATAAGCATGTGCCGTCCGCTGTTCACGGACCGCATTCATCAAAGTACGCACAACATGCTGTTGGCCAACTACATCAGCAAAGCGTGACGGCCGGTATTTACGGGCAATTACCTGATATTCTTCACTCATAAAAGTTTTCCCGGTTAAAGATTTATATTCGCAAAAGCACCGCCGATATTTCCGAATCCGTCTGCAGCCGGAGCGTTTTCTGCTGCGTCAAGCACGGAAGTAATGATTTCCTGCTGGCGGACAAATATCTGCTTCAAACCGTGTTCGGCAAGATCGAGCAATTCATTGAGCTGTTTACGGGAGAAAGGCGCACCTTCAGCAGTTCCCTGCACTTCAATCAACTTGCCGGAAGCGGTCATGACAACATTCATATCGACTTCGGCATTGGAATCCTCGGCATAGTTGAGATCAAGCAGCAATTCACCATTGACGATACCGACGCTGACAGCGGCAACAGATTCTTTGAATGCATTTTCAAAACACTTGTCACGACCGAGAGCTATTCCCAAAGCCACACTCGCTCCGGTGATGCTGCAGCAGCGCGTACCGCCGTCGGCATCAAAAACATCACAGTCCATATAAAAAGTATTTTCACCCAATGCCTCAAGATCTACTGCGGCACGCAGACTTCTGCCGATAAGCCGCTGAATTTCCATAGTGCGTCCGCCCTGTTTACCTGCGGATGCCTCGCGGCGGCAGCGTTCATGAGTTGCGGCGGGCATAAGACCGTATTCACAGGTGAGCCAGCCGCCGGAAACTTTCTGCGCCTTCATCCATGATGGAACTTTATTTTCCACACTTGCGGCACAAATCACTTTGGTCCCGCCCATTTCAATAAGAACGCTGGAAACCGGATGAGCAAGGAAATCCGGGGTTATTTTCAAAGGACGCAATTCGTCCGTCTTTCTGCCGTCAGAACGAGTCATAATATTTCCTCTTTTTTTTAAAAGTTTATTGTATTCAAAAACAATATAACACTAAAGACGGATTTTTCAAATTTGCCCGCAAAAAAATAAGAAAAAATATAACAAAAAGCTGTGTACTGGACATTGACTGATTTTTTATTGCAAGGGGATGTCCATCCCCCTTTTATTACGCTGACGCGTGAATGGCAGAGGCTGTATGCTCCCCCCTGCAATACATCCCATATGTCATTCAAAATGCGAGCGGGAAAGCATTAAAGTTTCGCGGTAGTCACCGATTTTATCGGGTTCGCCGAATGAAGCGGCACGCATGAAGCGGGATTTCGGGTCAAATTCACAATAAAGGACCCCTGCTTTACCGCCTGCGTCAGCGATAACTCTGCCGTCGGGAGCGACAACCATACTTTTGCCGCCGACAGTTTCGGAGTACATTGCAGGGGCGCAGCGAAGAAGCGTGCAGCCGCAGTCAAAAGCTCTCGCCCTCGTTACAAAATCCAATATTTCCGGGCGTTCCTGCCGCTGATGACTGACAACGAGCATAACATCAATGCGTTTTTTGGCATAATCAACAAAAAGTTCAGGAAAATAATAATCGAAACAAATCGCCGCACCGTAACGGACACCCTGATATTCAAAAACAGCCGCACCGACGCCGGCTTCAATTCCTTTGGCAATTTCAGGTTCGACAAGATGCACTTTTGTATATGGCGCAAATTCACTGCCGTCAGGCGGGAAAACAACAAGCTGATTGCGTAAAACGCCATTTTCATCAATCGTCATAAGTCCGCTCATAACAGTACAATTTGCCCGTTTTGCGGTTTTGCGCATCTCTTCAACAAATTTCGCCCCTGCTCCGCGAATGAGATTTTTCATATCATCCAGGTCAATATATCCGGTACAGTTTGCATTTTCGGGGAAAATGACCAAATCCACGCTGTCTTTTTCTATTTTGGTCAATTCATTGATTTGCCAATCAAGAACTTTCAAAGCCTCTCCCTTTTGCGGATAAGGCACCTGCATAATTGCTGCTCTCATAAAAATATCCTTTGTTTCAGAGATATACTCTATCCTCTGTTATTCATTACCGTTTCCTAACGATAATATAGTAAAAAAACAATATTTTTCAAGTCTTTATTTGCAATAAATAAATTATGTATTAAATTAGATGAAAAATAAAGTGAATGAAAGGATTTTTTATGTGGAATGTCAATAAAAATTTATTTGAGATACCGGAAATTACCGAAATAAACCGAATACCGATGCACGGTGCAGAAATCCCTTTTGCCTATGCAGACAACAACAATGTCGGAAATTACTGCAACTCGCCTTTTTTCAAATCTCTTGACGGCGACTGGAAATTTGAACTTTTTTCCTCGCCCGCTGATGTCCCGGCAAAAATCCTCTCTCCCTCTTTCAACGATTCAAAAATGCAGGAAATTCCGGTTCCAAGCAACTGGACTCTCCACAGCCTGCATGATTTTCCGATCTATACCAACAGCAAAATGCCGTTTGACAATAATCCGCCAATTGTTCCAAGTTCCAATCCGACCGGTATTTACCGTACAACTTTTACCCTTCCTGAAACATGGCGGAACAAACGCGTTGTCATTCATATCGGCGCGGCAGAAAGCTATCTTGAAGTTTACTGCAACGGCAAATTTATCGGTATGGGCAAAGACTGCCGTCTGCCGTCGGAATTTGACCTGACTCCAGCTTTGACAGATGGCATAAATTCACTCGTCTGCAAAGTCGTCCGCTGGTCAGATTCAAGCTATATCGAAGATCAGGATCAATGGTGGATGGCCGGTATTTACCGCAGTGTTTACCTCTATGCCACAGACAAAGTTTTCATTGAGGATTTATTTGTCAATGGCGATTACGATTATGAAAATAACACAGGACTGCTTGATATTCAAGCTCATCTCGGTTTTAATCTTGCCTCATATCTTTCACTCGGTGCCAAATGGATAATGCAGCCGGGACCGGAACACAATTTTTTCATACATGCAGTTCTCTCAGACAATCAGGACAGAAAAATTTTTGAAAATACTTCCGAAATTTCACACTCTTTCCGTGAATCAAATTATCTGGCCAAAATACATGCAGAACTCCCGGATATCAAACAATGGAACTCCGAAACTCCCAATCTGTACAATCTGCATATCGAACTGCTCGATAATGACCGCAAAGTTATTGAAGTCCGCTCAAAAAAAGTCGGATTCCGCCGTTTTGAAGTCAAAGGATGCAACTTTCTCATCAACGGCAAACGCGTTCTCATCCGCGGCGTCAACCGCCATGAACACAGTCCTGTAAACGGCAAAACCGTTTCAAAAGATGACATGCTCAAAGATATCATGCTCCTGAAACAATTCAATTTCAATGCCGTCCGCACCAGCCATTACCCTGATTCACACATTTGGTACGACCTCTGCGACGAATACGGTATATATGTCATGGATGAAGCAAACATCGAAGCTCATGCAAATTATTCATATCTCTGCCGCAATACCCGCTGGAAAAATGCGTTTATTGCCCGCGTCAAACGCATGATTCTGCGCGACCGCTCACATGCTTCAATTTTTGCATGGTCAATGGGCAACGAAACAGGACATGGCGAAAATCATGTCGCAGCAATAGAATGTGCCTACTCTCTGGACAAAAGCCGCATCATACACCATGAGGGAGAAATCAAATCTCTGTGGGGTCAAGGCTCCAAAAATATTTTCCATGCGGAAAAAGTTGCACATAACCAATTCTATGATGCAATGTATCCGCATTTCGATATCCTCAAGGATTTTTCCGCCTCCGACACTGCCAACCGCCCGCTGATTCTCTGCGAATACTGTCATGCCATGGGCAACAGCTCCGGTTCATTAAAGGACTATTGGGATATGTTCTGGAACATGCCGAAATTACAGGGCGGCTTCATTTGGGAATGGTGCGACCACAGCTTTATCCGCTACGATGAAAAAGGGCAGAAATATTACATTTACGGCGGCGACTTCGGCGAAAAACAACACGATGCAGATTTCTGCTGCGACGGCATGGTTACATCCGAACGCGATCTTCACCCCGGAATGTATGAGGCGCGCCATGTCATGCAGCCGGTAAAAATCACTGCTGCCGATTTGAAAAAGTTTAAATTCACTCTTGCCAACCGCCGTGAATTTACAAACTTAAGCGATCTGCAAGGAGCATGGAATTTACAATCAGACGGCATTGAGATTGCCCGGGGAAAACTTGCAGGCTTTGAAAAAACTGCCCCTTCAGACAAATATGATTTTGTCATTGACGAACTTGCAAAATATGTAAATCATGCAGGAGAACTCTTTTTAAACTTCTCTTTCACTCTCCGGAATAATGAAAAATGGGCAGAAAAAGATACTCTCATCGCCCATGACCAAATCTTCATTGCCAAAAATGAACACCAACTTGAAAACCGTCCGCTTATAGAAGTTTCCGCCATTGAATCCGCAGAAAAAATTACTGTAAAATACAATGACTCATCACTGATTGTCAATCGCAAAAACGGGAAAATCACCCTGAAAAAAGGCGGCCAAACTCTCGCAAATGAACTGTTCAACTGCAATCTTTTCCGCGCTCCGACCGAAAATGACGGTATCAAACTCTGGGACAATCAGGATGCAAAACCCATGGGCAAATGGCTCAGTGCCAATCTGCACAAACTCAAACTCAGTTCAGTTCAGACTTTCTGTTCATCAAACAGCGGCAAAGTCATTATTGATATGGAAAAACTTTTTGATAACGGCTTGGCTCAAACAGTAAAATTCATACAGAAAATCACTGTAAATCCCGACGGCACGGCAGATTTTGAACAACAATATTTCATTCCGGAAGAATTTCCGTCAATGCCGCGTATCGGAGTCAGTGCCAATCTCGATAAAACTTTTGAAACTTACGAATATTTCGGCAAAGGCCCGCACGAAAACTACACCGACCGCTGTTCAAGCGCAGAAGTCGGACTTTACAAATCCGATGTACGCTCAAATTTTGAAAAAAATTATGCGCTTCCACAGGAAAACGGCAACCGCACCAATATTCGTTACATCAAACTTTTTTCAGATACTGCAACACTCAAAATAAGTTCAAAAACTCCGTTTGAATCCGGAATTTCATATTATTCGGCACTCGATTTGTTCAAGGCCAAACACACCTGTGATCTCGTCGAACGGCCATATGCAATTCTGACACTTGATTATGCTCAACGCGGCATAGGTTCCGGTTCATGCGGACCGCAAACACTCGAAAAATATCAACTCAACGAAAAATATTACAAATTTGAATTCACTTTGGAAATACTGTAAATATCATGGCTATTCAGGGAACGATGAACATTCTACCCGTTACTCTGCGGGGTGAAATCAGGCGGATCATTTTTGAGACCGCCGAAGGCTCGTATTCCGTCATCAGGATTTTCGCCGACGACAACGCCGAATACACCGTAGTCGGCCCGATAGTCAGCCCCACCGAAGGGCAGAATATCGAAGTTACCGGCAACTGGGAACGTTCTGATTACGGGATACAGCTCCGCGCCTCATCATACCGTTACACTCTGCCTTCAACCAAAGACGGCGTAATGCGTTTCCTCTCATCCGGCGCAGTGCCCGGCATCGGCAAAACCCTTGCCAAAAGTATCGTTGACAAATTCGGCGACCGTACCATTTCCGTCCTTGAAAACAGCATTTCAGAACTGCTTTCTGTCCCAAAAATCGGCAGAAAAAAGCTGAAAGCCATTGATAAAGCATGGAGAGAATCTGCCGCCAAACGCGAAATTTTCATCTTTCTGCAAAGCCTCGGAATCTCCCCCGCATACTGTATCAGAATTTATAAACGCTACGGAGAAAATACTCCCGAAGCAGTCAAAAGCAACCCGTACCGCCTCGCCGAAGATGTTGATGGTATCGGATTTCTCAAAGCTGATGAAATCGCCAAAAGTATGGGCATTCCGGAAGACTCGAAAGAACGCATTTGTGCCGCTGCGGTTTATCTTGTCAATTTGAGCATTTCAGAAGGACATACCGCACTCCCGATGCCGCTGCTGCTGGACAAAATGGCAGCTCTCGTCAATCAGCCGTTTGAAAAACTCCAATCCGGTCTGTACCATGCCATTGCCCGCAAAATCCTCGTCGAACGCGACAATTATATCTATACTCCGATCCTTGCACACGCGGAAATCGAAGTCCCCAAACATGTCAAAAGACTCGCCGGAGCGTCTTATTTTGCCGGTCAGAAACTCCTGCAATGCGATTCCGATATAAAACTCTGCGATGAACAGCTTGCCGCACTCGACAAAATCAAAACTCATCCTTTGAGCATTATCACCGGCGGCCCCGGCGTCGGCAAAACCACCGTTTTAAGCACTCTCGTCAAACGCGCCAAACTGTCAAAACTGCGCATAGCTCTCGCCGCCCCCACCGGACGCGCAGCCAAAAGACTTTCCGAGGCTACCGGAGAAAGTGCTAAAACCATTCACCGTCTGCTGCAATATGACGGCGGTTCAAAAAAATTCATTTATGATGAACACAATCAGCTGCCGTTTGACCTCATTATCGTTGATGAAATATCCATGCTCGACATTCTGCTTGCATGGTCGCTTCTGAAAGCAGTCAGGACATCCGCAAGTCTGCTGCTGGTCGGAGATGCCGATCAGCTTCCATCTGTCGGCCCCGGAACGGTTCTGGCGGATTTTCTCCGCTGCAAATATTTCGTCAGCACACATCTGACTAAAATATTCCGTCAGGGAGCAGGAAGCCAGATCATCGAAAACGCTCACAAGGTCAACCGCGGACAAAATCTGACAATCCCGCGCCCCAATCCTGACAATGCAGGAGATTTTTACTGGACACCGCAGGAAGAACCGGATACTATTTACGGTTTACTGCAAAAACTTCTCCTGGAACGCATCCCGCAGAAATTCCATTTTCATCCGGTCGATGATGTGCAGATACTGACCCCGATGAACCGTGGAAACTGCGGCGCACTTGCGCTGAATGATTTTCTCCAGAAAATTCTGAATCCCGGCGCAAAACCGGCCTTTAAATACGGAGAACGCACATATAAACTGCACGACAAAGTCATGCAGTGTTCCAACAATTATGACAAAAATGTTTTCAACGGCGACATGGGCAAAATCTGCGCCATAAACACAGACAACAAAAAATTCTTTATCAGCTTTGAAGACGGCAACATGGTCGAATACTCATTTGATGAAGCCGATCAAATCATGCACGCATACGCAATTACAGTTCATAAATCACAGGGCAGCGAATTCAAAGTCGTCATTATGCTGCTCCTCGGTCAGCATTTCGTAATGCAGCAGAGAAATCTTCTCTATACCGGCATGACACGCGCAAAAAAACTCCTCGTCCTCGTCGGCAGTGAAAAATCAATCAATCATGCCGTGCATTGCAATAAACAGCAAATCCGTTATTCCATGCTCCACAAACACCTTGATGAACTATAATCCAACCGGAAAATAAACTTTTCCATTCCTACTGATTTTTTCCCAATAAAAAAACCCCTTCTGCCTGAGCAAAAGGGGTTCGATTTTTCCGGAAAAGATTATTCTGTTACGACTTCATCTTCTTCAGATTTGTTAACTGTACCATCGTCACTTGCATCAACTTCAGCGCGTTCATCAAGTCTCTTGAACAGACGGACAAGGTCAACCACACCGCCCCATGAGAACCAGATAGTTGAAATAATACCGATAACTCCAACAACAAAAATCTGCTTGAACCAGAAATAGAATGACCACCATTCCAGAGGCCATTTGTAGAACCAGTTCCAGACAATCGGCACAATAAAAAGCAATACAAAGCTGTAACCGAATGAATAGATAAATACTGACCATGCAAGAACTTTGTCGCCTTTTTTGTATTCATCTGTAACACCGGTGAAAATGAGCAGGAACTTCTTCCATGTCATTCTTTCTTTTTCTTTCACAACACCGTCTTCGCTGTAAATACCGCGATGGAGCATTTTGTCCATATTGAAAGGGGTACGGCAGGTAAGAAGTGAAACAATGATGTACAAAGACACTGCAACAACCATGGCAATAAAATAGATTTCCTGAGAGTTGAGCGGGAAAGAATTGGGAGTTGCAGTCCATTGGATGTAGGATCCGAACGGAGCAGACGCAGCACGCAAAACTTTGTCAACAGTTTCAACAAGATTATTGCGTTCCAGCCAGGGATAAATATGTTTGACCCATGTCTGCTGACAGATGATACCGGCAACAGCCAGAGTTGAACCGCTGCCGAGTGCGGCAAATGCACCTGCGGCAGTACCGCGCTTCCAATACAAACCGAGAACGATTGTCGGACCTGCGCCGCCGAGCCAGATAGCACCGGTAATAGCAAAGAACATCAAAATATAGTCCAACTGTGCAAAGTAGAATGAGAAGAACCAGGCAACCAATGCAACAAAGACAATACCGGCACGCAACAGCCACAAATGCTGTTTGGGAGTAAGTTTTCTGTTGATAATGGGAACAACGATATCCTGAATCAATGTACCGCCCCAGCTGTGCATATAGGTAGTATCAGTACTGAGCATCAAAAAGAACATGATTGCACAGAAAAGACCGGTAACACCGATAGGCAGCATTTCACGCATAGTGAGAGTTGAGCGCATCTGATTGTGAATAGTGTTGAAAGTTTGAGCAATACCTTTATCAACTTTTTTGATTTCTTCATAAGCAGTACGATGATAATTGTCAACAGTATCATCTTTGATTTTGCCGAGAGATTTGTCATGAATAACAATATCACGGACAGTTCCGATCTGGACTTCCTTATTTGTTTTGACATCATAACGCGGCAGAGCTTCATTGATTTTGGCATTGATTTTTGCCCGTTCTTCATCATATTTTGGATCTGAAAGAACGTCAGACAAAGTCTTGAGAGCGAGCTGACGGTTAATTGAGTTTGCACCGGTTTTGCCGTCACGGAATTTTACATTGTTCATGTAGATGAGAGTTGCAACAGCGATAATGATAATCATCATACCGCTGAAACCGGAACGCCATGTACCGAGCAGACCGCCCATTTTCTGTTCATGAGCATTGAGCGCGGCAGCATTGTAGCCCTGAGAAGAGTTCCATGCCATACGGTTGACAACAGTTGAGAAAACACCGACAAGCACATAAAACAGATTGAATGTGCGCAACTGGGAAATATCATACGGGCTGAGGAAGCTTTTACCTTCAGGCTGCTCCATAAGAATCGGGGCAATGTCTGTGGTATAAGACATTTTCCAGAAAATCGCAACAACGACGATAACATACATCGGGTAACTCAAAATACCCTGGATACAGTCAGTAACCATAATAGTAATCTGTCCGCCCATACAAGCAACAAGTACTGCCAAAGTCAGAAATCCGCCCATGACCAAACCAAAGGTCGGAAAATTCCAACCACAAATATTGGTGAAAATCGGCAGGTCAAGGAAGTAAATCAAAAAGCGTGCGCCGACAGCAGGAAAAATAGCATAGTTCAAAATACCTGAAATTGCCTGCATGATAGACGCATAAATGCGGAATGCTTTGTTATAACGTATTTCAAAGAACTGACCGAGAGTCAATGCTTTGGTCTCACGATAACGGTACACGCAGTATCCGGTCAGAGCAAAAAGCAGCCCCAGCGGTGCAGTAAGTGACTGCCAGAATGCAAGTGCAAAACCACTGGCGTAATACATTTCGACCAAGGCGACAACGCTGCTAAGTCCCATTGCCGCCTCACCGCCGGCAACAGCAATAACGTAGCGTCCTGCCACGCGTCCGGCTGCCAAGAAGTCGGAAACACCTTTAACATACCGCTGTGCATAGAGTCCCACGGAAACCACGATCACCAGAGGAACAATCGCAAAGACCCAATCTAACCAATGCATAAAAACTCCTTTCCTTTATTTATTTTTGTGCAACAGTTCAATTTGCAAACATTCCTACAAGATAGCACAAAAACCGTCATTTTTCAAGTCTGAAAAAAGAAAAAATCGTCATTTACTTTGCATTTTTTTAAAATTTGACGGATAAAAAAAATGACGGATTTCCACAAAAAAATCCGTCATTATCAAAAAGTAAGCTCAAAAAAGTGATAATTGTTCATCTCCGTCATCATTATTTTCCGCCGGAGGCAATTCCTTCAAATTTTTGATCCATTCGTCAATTTCAATGATTTTGATACCAAGCTTTGCAGCCTTGGTCATCTTGGTGCCTTTTTCATTCAGCGATGCACAAACCAGCATGCTCAATGAACTGCTGACACTGTCAACAGCCACCATGCCGTTCAATGCCGCAGCCGCCTCATAATACGAACGCTTTTCCGGCATTTTACCGGTAAAACAAACTGTCGGCTTTTCGCTGCTGCCTTTGGTGACATTTATCTGCAAAATATTTTTCAGACTGGCGAGCAGCTCTTTTTCCTGCCGGAGAACAGCAGTCAATGCCTTTGCCCGTTCCGGTCCGATACCTTTGATAGAGGCAAGTGTTTCAACATCAAGAGTTTCAAGTTCATCAAGCGTGTATTCCTTCATTATCAGCTTGGCAATATTGGGGCCTATATGCGCCACATTCAATGCCGCAAGCAGTTTATAATCATCAGTTCTGCGGGCGCTCTGAATTTCCTCAAAAAGATTCGATGCCGAAAGCATCTGAAATCCCGGAAGTTTGAGAAAATCCTCTTTTTTCAAAGCAAAAAGCCCGTCAAGACTGCGGATTGAAAACTCCTGCATCAGCAGACGGAGCGTCGGTTCTCCCAATTCTTCAATGCCGATATTTTTCACCGAAGCAAGCAGACGCTGAAGATTGGTTTCAAAACAATCCGGATTAACGCAACAGATTTCCGGTCCCTGCCGCACCAGCAGACTTTCACAGCACGGACAATGTTCTATCAATGCGCTCTGCCGCAGAAGTCCCGGTTCGGATGATGCAATATACGGAATAACATCTCCGGCTCTTTCAACCACAACTTCATCACCGATTTCGATATCACGGTCGATAATATTCTGAATATTGTGCAAAGTTGCATGACGGATAGTGATTCCATTCAGTTCAACAGGTTCGATTTCTGCGACCGGGGTCAGACAATTTTTGCCAAAGCTCCAGATAACATTTATCAGACGGCTGGTCTTTTTGGCATTCTGGAACTTATAAGCGATCTCGCCGCGCGGGTGATGCGCGGTAT
Organism: Victivallaceae bacterium; assembly: GCA_045538635.1. GTDB lineage: Bacteria > Verrucomicrobiota > Lentisphaeria > Victivallales > Victivallaceae > RGIG5270. The sequence goes on along the minus strand of JAZSRU010000012.1, from coordinate 32,151 downwards.
TGCCGAGTTCATCGCGGTATTTTTTATCGGCGATTTTGATAACGATTCCATCCATCGGATAAGGAAGTTTTTCAAATTCTGCCAGCAATCCGTCCCACTCTCTCCGCAAATCTTTGAGCAGAACCTCCTCTGAATACAACTCATAATCAACAAAACTCAAAAATGCATCACAACGGCGCATGACAAACTCAACCTGTTCAATATCCTTTGACTCCTTGAGTGTCATCAAGCCGGTCAGGACATTGCGGGAATTTTTGTATTTCGTGCCGCTTTTGGCCTGGATGTTCTCACGAAAACGGACAAAACGGTCATTGCGCATCAGGATTTCGCCTCGCGCAGTCCCCTGCACTCTGCCGCGATAGCCTTTTTTCTCAAGCTCAACCAGCGTCAGTTTATCAGTAATATTTTCTCCGGTGAATCCATCACCGCGGGTCGAAAGAATACCATTTTCAAAGTTGGCTGAAATACCGTCATATTTAGGTTCAACCAGCAACAGTTCATCATCAGAACGGGCATATTTTTCCGCCCATGCAACAACTTCGTCCAGAGAATAAGCCTTGTCCAGCGAAAGAAGCGGTTTCTCATATTCAACTTTTCCGATCGCAGAAACTGCCGGTGCGCCGATCTTTTCAAGCAGTTCATGTCCGGGAGCAATCTCCTTCAAACGCCGCATCAAAAGGTCATATTCAGTATCTTCTATCTCCCGCGTTCCCTGATTCCAATAAACATCATTATGATGCTCAATCAGCCTTTCAAGTTCCGCAAGAGTCAGTCTTTTCACATCTGTATCATTCATAAAAAATCTCCTGTTTTATGAATATAATACAAAAATATTAAAAAGTAAAGTGGCAAAATGCAAAATTTGTGCTAAATTATATACAATTATACAAACAGCCAACAAAAAAAGAGGTGAATATTATGGCAAAAGAATACAATGTAGCCGTTGCCGGTGCCACCGGTGCCGTAGGCGTCGAGATGATCAAAACTCTCGAAAAACGCAACTTTCCCGTCAAAAATCTGAAACTTCTCGCTTCCAGCCGTTCAGCAGGCAAAACTGCGAAATTCAAAGGAACCGATATCGTCATTGAAGAACTTACCGAAAATTCATTCAAAGGTGTCGATATCGCTCTTTTCAGCGCAGGCGGCGATATTTCCAAACAGTTCCGCAACGCTGTCGTCAGCTCCGGCGCTGTCATGATCGACAACTCCAGCGCATTCCGTATGGATGACGATGTCCCCCTGATCGTTCCTGAAGTCAATGCCGAAGATGTCAAACTTCACAAAGGCGTAATCGCCAACCCCAACTGCACCACCGCTATCATGCTCGTCGCTGTCGCTCCGCTCCACAGAGCAAAGAAATTGAAACGCCTCGTCGCTTCAACTTATCAGGCAGCTTCAGGCGCAGGTGCCAAAGGTATGGCTGAACTTATCGAACAGACCCGCCAGATACTCAACGGCGAAGCCATCGAACCCAAAGCATTTGCTCACCGCATCGCTTTCAACCTCATCCCCCACATCGACAGCTTCATGCCCAACGGATATACAAAAGAAGAACTCAAAATGCTCAACGAATCACGCAAAATGCTCCACCTGCCGGAACTGATGCTCTCATGCACCAGCGTACGCATCCCCGCATTGCGCGCTCACTCCGAAGCATTGAACCTCGAATTTGAAGACGATATCACCCCCGAAGAAGCACGCGCTATCCTCGAAGCTGCTCCCGGCGTTACCGTCGTCGATGATCCCGAGGCAAAACGCTATCCCATGCCCGTCGATGCAACCGAAAAATACGATGTCCTCGTCGGCCGCATCCGTCAGGATATTTCACGCAATGACAAAAAAGGTTTGGATATCTTCGTTTCCGGCGACCAGATCCTCAAAGGTGCCGCCCTCAACGCAGTCCAGATCGCTGAATTGCTTTAATAACTTTTACGGAACGGCATACACTCACACTGTACTGCCGTTCCGTTTTTTATGGTAAAAATTATGGCATTGTACGACAGAGATTACATGAAAAACAACTCTTCCGGCAAAAAAACCGACGGAATGAATATGCTGTGGATATTGATCGCAGCAAATGTTATCGTTTTTTTGCTTGGATATCATTTCATATTGAAAAGTTACAATATCAGAGTGATTGATATAATTGGCTCGATTTTTTCACATGAATCATTCGGGCATCTTTTTTTCAATATGTTTTCGCTGTTTGTTTTCGGCAGTCTGATTGCCCGCAGATGCGGATTCTGGAAATTCCTCGGATTGTATCTGTCAGGCGGCATCATCGGCAATCTGCTTTTCATGCTTCTATTCAAGGGACAATACATGCTTCTCGGCGCATCGGGGGCTGTTTTCGGTATCATGATGGCAACAGCCATGATGGAACCGGACAAAGAATTTTTCCTGATTTTCATGCCGTTTTTCGGTTTAAAAACGAAAACTCTCGTTACAGTTTTCACCGTCATTGAACTGTTCAGCCAATTCAGTTCTCCGCATACATCCGTGGCGCACTGGGCTCACCTCGGGGGATTTCTCGGCGGATATCTTTTCATGCTGCTTTTTCTGCGCCGTGAAATCCGCTGGAATCCGCTGAAATTCAGAAATTCAGCCACAACAAAACCCAAATCAGCCCCCAATGTCAAATTCAAAGTTGTATATCCGCAAAACAAAGTTCCCGTTTCACAGAAAGAACTTGATTACCTGCTGGATAAAATTTCCGAAAAAGGGATAAATTCCCTGACCGAAGAAGAACTTGCACGCCTCAAACAGGCGCGTGAACAAATGCAGGGAAGATAAATCATGCTCGGAACAAACCTTTTTGACTACCATTTGCCCGAAGAACTCATCGCTCAATACCCCGCTGACAAACGCGATGAATCCCGTATGCTCGTACTCGACCCCGACAGCGGAGATTGTGAAATACATCCATTTTATGAAATCGTCAATTTTCTCAATCCCGGCGATTTGATGGTCTGCAACAATACCAAAGTCCTCCGCGGCAGAATGTACGGTGTCAAAAACGGCGATCCTGAAGGCGCCAAATTTGAACTCCTCCTCGTGGCAAAACTCGATAAGTGCTGCAACCGTTACAGCGCGCTGCTCCGCCCGGGAAAACGCGCAAAAGCAGGAACTTTCGTTGCGCTCTGCGATGTTGACGGCTCAATCAATTCCAGCGGTGACGGCTTCACCGTCATCGGCAGATACGAAGAGGATACTTTTGAAATCGAATTCAACCGCGATCCCGATGAATTGCAGTTGAAATACGGTCATATTCCCCTGCCCCCGTACATCCGCCGCTCCGATGAGGCAAATGACGAAAAACGCTATCAAACCGTTTTTGCCAAAGAAAAAGGTGCTGTCGCCGCCCCCACCGCCGGACTGCATTTCACTCCGGAGGTCATCGCCGCTCTCGAAGCCAAAGGCGTGAACAAAAAAGAATTGACTCTCCATGTAGGCCCCGGAACTTTCAAAACCGTTTCCGTCGAAAATGTGGAAGATCACAAAATGCACTTTGAAGAATACTTCCTTGACAGCGATACCGCCGATGCAGTCAACAATACACGCAGAAAAGGCGGAAGCGTCCTCGCCATCGGCACAACCACTGTCCGAACTCTCGAAAGCTGCGTAAATTCTGACGGACTGCTCATCCCCGGGCATGGAAAAACAGATATTTTCCTCTATCCACCGCACAAAATCATGGGCTGTGATATGCTTCTTACCAATTTTCATCTTCCCAAAAGTACACTGCTGATGCTGGTAAGCTGTTTTGTTGACCGTGAAAAAATGCTCAATGCATACGAAATCGCCAAAGCCGCAAAAATGCGTTTTTACAGTTACGGCGACTGCATGCTTATCCTGCCGAAAAGAAAATGATGTCAGGAAAAATCTGCAAAATTATCATCTTTTTCATCCTGTCAGCGGTATTTGCAGGGTGCAGAAGTCATAATGCAGAATCACGGAAAGCAGATTTCAATTCTGAATTTCAGGAAATTTTTGCCCAGCAATATCCTCTCCGTAAACAGAAATATCTCCTTGAATTACAGCAGGAATACAGCAAAGCCAGCACTTTGAGCAATATCAATTCTCTGGAACTGCTGCTGCAAAATCCTGATTTGAGCGAAGCAGAAAAAAATCTGATGATCATGAAAAACTTTGATCGTGCCGTACTCTATATGCAAATCATGCTTTTTCCGCAGCAGCGGGATGATTTCCTGAAAACACAGATAAAAAATGAACTCATTTACGAAACTGCTTCAATTTTTCTCAATGCCGCCCTCTGCGAACTCTATATGCTCAAAAACATTGAAACTCCGCCTGATGACAATCAAACAGCTTTTCACAACAAATTGAAAAATATTTACGAAAACCAGAAAGTCGAATACACCTCTTTGCGGATAAATGATGTCAGTTCAAACATTTCGCTTCCCGCTATAAATTATCCATTTAATTCAAAAGAAATATTCGCGTCTGCCAACGGGGTGCGCAAACTAAAAGATACAGAAATCAAACACGATTCATCAGCATGGATATACGATTCTCTGTCCGGAGAATACGGAGATAATTTCCCTCTGCTGCTCCTGAAACTCCTCTTCCGCGCACCGCATGAACTGCACCTTTTCAATGACAATGACCGGGAGTTGAAAAAAGATTTTGCCGCATTGCTGCTTGATATGGTCTGGCACTGGCAAAGCAATCAACTATTCTCCAACATGAAAAATGCGTTCACCATCGCTGCCGATTTTGATATTACCGGCAAAAGCACTCCTGAACTCACGCCTCAAATCCTGCAATCATCATTTGAAAGTGTTCTCAACCGCGAATTAAGTTACCTGAAAATGCTCTCTTCAGCAGGACATTCGCCATTTGATATTCTTCCGGACAATCAGGACCCGGGCAGATATCTTACACCGGCGCGCCTCGAAACGCTGAATCTGCTCATCAAAGAATTACTCAAAAAAATCTGATAAAAAACTGTTTCAGAAACCGGCTTTTTCTGCTGCTTTTTTGTAATTTATTATGGATTGGGCGATACCGCGTGCCATTTGATCCAGATAGCGGTCATTGCCGATAATGCGTTCAGACTCAGGATTGGAGAGAAAGCCGCATTCAACCAGAACCGCAGGCATTTTCACCTCTTTCAACACCAGAAACCGGGCATGTTTCACGCCGCGGTCAAGAGCTTTAGTCGTGCCGAGGATCGCGCGCTGCATCAGATATGCGAGGGCAAAATTATTCTGATCATGGAGATTGCCGTTATATTTTTTATAATCAATTTTGGAGGCATTGCTGGAGGATGCGCCTGCAGGCGACATACAGTAAGTTTCCAGACCGTAAACTTTTTTGTTGGACGCTGAATTGAAATGAATGGAAACAAATATATCAGCCTTATGCTTATTGGCAATCGCCGCACGCTGCTCCAACGAAATAAAAGCATCCGCACGACGGCTCATGATAACATTGAATCCGGCTTTGCGCAAATACTGACGCACCCTTGATGCCAGCCGCAATGTCAGATTTTTTTCATAATAATACCGCCCCTCTGCACCGACATCTCTGCCGCCGTGGCCGGGATCCAGAAAAACCGTTCTGACTCTGTGCCGCCGCATATTTTTGCGATTCAGGAGGACTTTCATGACTGTATCATAATCGATTTGACTGATATAATATGAACCTTTATTGTGATAAACGGCATGAGACAGCGTGATCTGCACACCATTGAAAGTCGCTGCCATTTTATCAGGGACAAATGAAAACATGTGATATTTACCGGCAATATTTATGCGGCCTGACCGTTGATAAACCCGCAAGCCGTAAGCATTGCCGATACTGTAAAGATTGAGATATTTGCGATTGAAAAATGTAACCGTCCGCAATGCAGGCGCGCCATACACTTTGCTCATCAGCGGCATAAAACAGCACAAAAACGAAAAAAGTATGACAATTTTCAAAATTTTCGGACAAATATTTTTCACAGTTTTATATTTCCAGCAAACTTATATGTTCAGAAAAATCAGTTTCCGGCGGATACATGACTTCAGCACTATCCCCCAGCCTGACCGGTTCGGCAAGAGAGCCGAAAACAAATGTTTTCGCTTCAATCAAAGCATCATCCCACTCCATACCCAATGCCATATTTGCGCATATCGCCGCACTGAAAGTACTGCCTGCTCCGCATGTATGGCGGCAATTTTTCAACAACGGCGCGCGCAGCTGATACAAACGATCTTCAAACGCAACCGCATCAACAGCGAACTTTCCACTTCCGGCTTCAGCACCTTTTACGACACAAATATTGTTATAACGCGCAGAAAGTTTCTTTGCCGCCTCAAACAGTTCTTTTTCATTTCTGATACGGCATCCAAGCATTGCTTCTGCTTCGGCAATATCCGGAGTAATTACTGCTGCCAGCGGTAAAAGTTCATCCATCAAAACCGGATACGCGCTCTTTTCCAAGAGTTCCATACCGGAATTTGAAAACATTTCAGTATCTGCCACCAGGTTCAGACCGTATTTGCGGCAGCATTGTGCAACAGCACGGATAATATCTGCATTGACCAGCAGACCGCTTTTGGCAAAACGGACGGGAACTCCGGCAAGAACTGCATCTGTCTGGGCGGCAACATTACAAGTGGGAACCGGCATAATATTTTCATCCCGGGCGGCAACCGCAGTTACGGCACAGCATCCATACACCGCATATGCATTGAATGTACGCAAATCAGCCTGAATACCGGACACCCCGGAACAATCACTGCAGCCGAATGTCAATGCTGACGGATAATAATTTATTTTTGATATGTTTTTATTTTTCATTTATGACTTGTCATTTTCAGATGTTAAGTTATATTATACATATGTGTAATATAAATCTCATCGGGAAAAAAACAATGGCATTTTCAAAGATATTCAAAATATTTCTTCTGTTTTTCGCTCTGAACTGCATCGGCGCGTCAAAAAATCCGCGCACATTCAGTTTAAACCTCCATTGTGATTTGCAATTCACTCCGACAAATGAGCTTATGACCGACCCCGTCTTGGAATACGCAAAAAAAATAAATTCTGAAATGATCAAAATTCTGCCGGAAAATCATCGCGCCGGAAATAAGAAAACCAGGCGTAATTTTACAATTATTTTTACCGACAATCCGGCAAACAATATGAGCGTAACATGCAGTAAACGGGACATAACCATAAAAATTGACGGAATTTCTTCAAATTTTCAGAGTGATTATGTTTTTCTGCGCAACTTTTTCACCGCCATAACTCTGCAGGCAATGCCGTATGAAAATGAAGATGTACGCACAAATTGGAAGCTGCCGCATTGGATTTTTCTCGCACTGCATTCAAAAATCAAAAGCGCTTTCGGAGGTACAAAAATATTGCGTTCCTCCAATATCATGCCGGGATTGAGAATTTTCCTCGAAAAAAACTTCTTTCCCGATCCTTTGCTGATAGAACAATGCAACGGCGAAAATATGTCCGCAGTTGAACTGCTTTTTATTCAGGATTACTGCCGCTTCATAATGTATTTGAGTTCAATGTTCTCAAAATCAGGCAAAAATGCCGTCGGCGCATATCTGCGTGAACTGTATCTGTCAAACAATTCTGCGGACCCTGCGGTCTTTCAGAGATTGATCATCAATCCTCTGCAGCAGCAGGCACAAATTCATCTGAAAAGAATGTGCGATCTGCCTGAATTATACAAGGAAAAACAGCAGCTTGAGATGTTTTTCAAATTTCATGCCGGACATGTCGCTTTCTCTTACAGCTCTCCGTCATCTTCAAATTATCTCGCGCTGCGCTTCAATGAATTCAAGCAAATCCGTTTTGCAGAACTTGATGCGGCAAATATGCCGACCGGAAAAATTATCGAAAGCACTATTTCTGAACTGCCGCAGCTTATCAAAAAATATCCGTATATAAAAACTATGATAAATCTCAAACGCGGAGAACTGCTCTATTTCCGCTCTATATCAAGTTCAATTTTTCTGCATGAATGTAATGATTTGCTGAAACTGCTGGGCAATATCAAAGATTCAAGATTTTTCGGCACATCAACACGCCAGCTGCGCCAGGCCGTCAGAAAAATTGAACAGAAAATTGATATGCTTGAAAAAATCGAAAAAAATCTCGAACAGACCGAATCCCGCAATTTAAGTCCGTTCCAGATATTCCCGTATGAATTCTTCGCCGAAAAAGAATACCGCAATGCAACCGTCCCCGCAAAATTCATTGAAGACCTCGAAAAAGCAGAAAAAGAATACTTGAAATAATATCATGAGCCTTTTTAAACTACATTCAGATTATAAACTTTCGGGCGATCAGGCAAAAGCTTTTGAACGCCTGAAATACAATTTGAACGCACAGCAGAAATATCAAACCCTGCAAGGTATAACCGGCAGCGGCAAAACTTTCACTCTCGCCAATGTCATCGCAACTCTCGATCAGCCGGTTCTGGTCATCTCTCACAATAAAACCCTTGCCGCCCAGCTTTACAGCGAATTCAAATCTTTTTTCCCCGAAAACGCAGTTGAATATTTCATCAGCTACTACGACTACTATCTGCCGGAATCATACATCCCGCAAACCGATACTTATATCGCAAAAGATGCCTCAATCAATGAAAATATCGAACGCCTCCGCCTCTCCGCCAGCAGCAGTCTGACTGAACGGCGCGACTGTATAGTTGTTGCCAGCGTTTCATGTATTTACGGCTTGGGTTCGCCGGATGATTATGCCAATATGTGTATCGGCTTGAATGTCGGCGACAGAGTTGAACGCAATGACATTCTGCGCCGGTTGATCGACATCCAGTACAACCGCAACGACACTTCGCCGGGATTGGGAGAATTCCGCGTGCGCGGAGATTCGCTGGATGTTTTTGAACCGCAGCGGGAGGAATTTGTACGCATATCGTTCTGGGGTGATGAAATCGAATCCATCGACCGCTTCAATGCAATTTCCGGTAAACTGAAAAATCATGCAGAAAAAGTAACGCTATTCCCGTGCAAACATTTCGTACTCCCCCGCGAGCGCATCAATCAGGCTGCCGCAAATATCATGCAGGAAATGCGCGAAAGAGTTGAATTTTTTGAAAAAAACGGCAAACTTGTCGAAGCCCAACGCCTCTCTCAACGCGTCCGTTACGATCTGGAAATGATGCAGGAGATCGGATACTGCAGCGGCATTGAAAACTATTCAATGCACCTCGCCGGACGCGCCGTCGGCAGCCGTCCATACACACTTTTTGACTTTTTTCCGGAAGGATTTCTCACCATTATTGACGAATCACATGTAACTCTGCCCCAGCTCAATGCCATGTACAAAGCCGACCGCAACCGCAAAAGTACACTCATCGAACACGGCTTCAGGCTGCCATCCGCCCTCGAAAACAGACCTCTGCAATTCTCTGAAATCGAAAATTCTTTCAGCAATGTGATTTTCGTTTCTGCCACTCCCGGCGATTTTGAACGCGAACATTCAGCTGAAATCGTACCGCAAATCATCCGTCCGACCGGCTTGCTCGACCCCGAAGTTACCGTCCGCCCGCTCGCAAACCAGATCGATGAATCTATCGAACTCATACGCGCCGCCGCGGAAAAAGGCGAACGCACTCTCGTTACCACTCTTACCAAAAAAGGCGCGGAACGCCTGAGCGATTATCTCTCCGAACTCAATGTCAAAGTAAGCTATATCCACTCCGAACTTGACGCCCTCGCCCGTGTTCAGGTGTTGACAAAACTCAAAAAAGGCGAATTTGACTGCGTTATCGGTATCAATCTTCTCCGCGAAGGAATCGACCTCCCGGAAGTCGCACAAGTTCTCATCCTCGATGCCGACAAAGAGGGCTTTCTCCGGTCAGCGCGCGCGCTGATTCAGGTTGCCGGCCGCGCCGCCAGAAATGCCAATGGCAGAGTTGTTCTGTTCGGCGATCATATCACCGACAGTATGCAGGAATTGATCGACACTACCGCAAAACACCGTGCAATCCAGATCGAATACAACAAAAAACACAATATCACCCCGAAAACTATTATCAAAAGTGAGCGTGTCAGTATCAGCGAAGTAGTGCAGCTCACCTCATCTGCAAAATCTCCCGCAGAGAAAAAATCAGCAAAATCCAAAACAACCGTTTTCGATTCTCCGCTCCCCGATGAAGAAATCGCAAAATCTCTCAATCTGCCTCAAAATGAACTCGAAGAGTTTATCCGTCAGCTTGAAATTGAAATGCTGCAAGCCGCCGAAGCTCTCGAATTTGAACACGCCGCCGATCTCCGCGACCAAATCCGCAAGCTGCAAAAAAAATAAGGCTGCTGCCAAACTTTTTGAGGTTTGGCAACAGCCAATATTTCAAATGATTTTTTATTTTTTCACAGATTCAGACTGCATATTTTTAAGCATTTCAACGGTGTGATCAACCAGTTCCTGACCGCCTTTTGGGGATACCTGACAAGAATACGGAGTTGCGCTGTATCCTTTGTTTTCAACGCCGCGTTCGGTAGCAAGATATGAGCCAACGCCTTTGGTATCAGTTACGAGCTGAACAATAAAAGTCTGAACAAACGGACTTCTTCCCTGAATACGGTGCATGAAATCCATAAAAAGTTCAAAACGATTGGTCGCAAAAGCGGCATCTCCGATACGGACAACATGAATATCAGTTTCAAGGGTCGGATTTTGCTTCTGATTTTCAAAGCGTTTGATAACGCCGTTCACAGCATTACGGCGACCGTTCAGAATACTGTTATGATCAAGCATATCCCATTTATTGCCCTCGGTCATAAACTTCTGCGCCATAAACTTTTTGTTATAAACTTTTTCCTGATTGACGATTACTTCAGGCAAATGGAAACGGTCAAGTTTGACGGTTTTGACTTCATGCTGAAGAACAGGTGATTCCTGTTTGTCTTTTGAAGCCCATTCAAGAACTTCATCAAATGCAGTCATAATGCGTTCAGCGGCATCTTCAGCACGCAGAATTTCCATGATTTCGCCCTTCATATAGTGAGGTGGAACGGGTTTGGGGCGTTTCATCGGGCGTTTTTTGTACCCCTCAACAAGTTCGGGATATTTGAGGCAGTAACGGCGGTATTCAGCTTCGTTGTAGTGAAGCTGACGCGGAGAAAGGTCGCCTGCGGCAGCGGCCTGACAGATAAGACCGATATCCCCATATTTTTTTTCAACTTTTTCACGGACATTTGCCCAAAATCCGGCATAATATTCCCAGCCTGATTCAAAATTCTGTGAAGGTGCCGGAACGTTGACAATCGCACCGCTCAACTTGCCTTTGGCATCAAAAGTGTACATAAGATTAATAAATGAATCCATGCCTGCTTCATATCCGGCAAACTTATCATCACTTGTTTTGCCGTACATGATACAGCGGCCGTTGGCTGCATAACCGGGCTGATCGCCGAAGCGTTTGGAAGTATCATCCAGATAAAGCGTGCGGCGGCTGAATCCGACAGTTGCAAAACCGTAACCATAAGCAATACTGCCGTCTTTGCGGCTCTGCCATGCATCTTTGACTGCATCGCTGATCTGACGGGCGATAAATTTATGAACTTCACTGGTGGGGGTGATTTCAACTTTGTTCGGATATTTGATAACAGCATCATAAGCGGCAGGGCATGTATGAGAATGTGTACCGTTAATAATGATTTTTGAAGACGGGATTTCGGGAGCTTCTTTTCTGAGCGTATCAATGACAATGTTCAAAACAGTGCGGTTTACCCAAAGCATATCGGCGGAAACAAAAATCACTGCGTCTTTTGAATTGCTGATTGCCAGAGCAGAGGTAAAAAGCGGTGAATAGCTGTCATGAACGACACGCAAATTTGACATACCTGTCATGGGAACCGGCCCCGGCATGGCGATAGATCGTTTGCCCCAGCCGATCTGCAAGCGGTCGGCAGATTTTTCATTTTTCTGACATTCAGTTTTACAGTTCACGCATCCGCTGAAAACTGCACTGACAGCCAAAGCGGCAAATATGATCAATTTTTTCATTTTTTCGCCTCTGCATCTTTCATTGCTTTCAGCATATTTACAGTTTCATCAACGAGCTGCTGACCGCCTTTGGGGGAAACATGACATGAATACGGAGTTGCACCATAGCCTTTGTTATCGACACTGCGCTCTGTTCCGAGATAAGAACCGACACCGTAAGGAGTAGTTACAAGCTGAACGATAAAAGTCTGAGTGAAAGGACTTCTGCCCTGAATGCGGTGCATAAAATCCATGAACAACTCAAAACAATTAGTTGCAAAAGCAATATCACCAATACGGACTACATGGATATCAGTCTTATATTCAGGAGTTGTTTTCTGTTCATTGAAACGCTTGATAATCCCGGAAACTTTATTGCGGCGGGAACGGAGAACGCTGTTGTGCTTGAGCATTTCCCATTTATCTCCGTCAGTTTTAAAAGACTGTTTCATAAAGTTTTCGTGGAATTTCTTCTCCTGTTCAAGAATTTCTTCCGGCAGAATAAACCGTTCAAGAGTGACAGTTTTGACTTTATGCTGGAGTTCAGGACATGACTGTTTATCTTTTGATGCCCAAACGAGAACTTCGTCAAAAGCATTCATAATGCGGTTGGCAGCATCTTCTGCACGCATCATTTCCAGAATTTCACCCTTCATGTAAACATCGTTGCGGGGAACGAAAAAGGGATATTTCATCGGATTTTTTCTGTATTTTTCAATCAATTCAGGATATTTGAGAGAATAGCGGCGGTATTCAGCCTCATTGTAATGCAGCTGGCGCGGAGCGAGGTCGCCTGCGGCGGCAGACTGGCAAATCAAACCGATATCGCCGTATTTTTCAGCGACTTTTTCACGGACATTCGCCCAGAATCCGGCATAATACATCCATGCTGATTCAAAATTCTGTGAAGGACAGGGAACATTGACTATGGCACCGTTCAATTTACCTTTGGCATCAAAAGTGTACATGATATTGATAAAGGGGTCCATACCCGCCTCATAACCTGCAAATTTATCATCCGCAGTTTTGCCGTACATAATGCAATGACCGTTGGTGGCATATCCGGGCTGATGTCCGAAACGCTTAGAAGTATCATCCAGGTAAAGTGTACGGCGGCTGAAACCGACAGTTGCAAAACCGTAACCGTAAGCGATACTGCCGTCAGCGCGTTTTGCCCATGCCTCTTTGACCGCATCAGCAATCTGACGGGTCATATAATTGATAACAGCTTCATCTGAAACAATTTCAACTTTATTGGGATAATTGCGGACAGTCGGACGGGCGGCAGGACCGGCATGAGTATGAGTGCTGTTGATTATGACTTTTTCAGCAGGGATAAAAGGAGCTTCTTTTTTAAGAGTTTCAATAACTTTGTTGAAAACGATATTGCTGACGGATACAACATCAACAGAAACAAAAATTGCCGCATCTTTGGCATTGCTCATTGCCAGAGCGGAAGCGTAAACCGGTGAATATTCACCGATTGACACACGCATATTTGACTGTCCGGGAATCGGAACTGTGCCCGGCATGGCAATTGAACGCTTTGCCCAACCGATTTTCACGCGTTTTCCGTTCATGTCGTCAAGATTTTCTTTCTGACAACATACACAACCGCTGACAGCAGCGACTAATAAAGCCGCAGCAACAATACTTGCTAATTTTGTCGTTTTTTTCATACATCTCCTTTAATGCAAATAGTTTATAGCGAAAAACATTTAACTGTGAAAAATAATTTAACATATTTTGTAATTTTTTCAAGACCCCAAAAAAATCAAAAAATAATAAATTCCGCACATTATGTTAATTTTTAACATCACTAAAATACTCTGTATATTTACATTGAGAAATAAGAAAAAAATTATTTAAAAAAACTTGATTTTTCTATAAAAAGAGGTTAAATTACATGACTACATTATTGTTTTTTTATCAGGTGCAGATTTCTATATGGCTGAAACAGAAAAAATTATAGAATACGACAGCAGTGCCATTCAAACACTGAGCGCGTTGGAGCATGTCCGGAGACGCCCCGGTATGTATATCGGCAGACTCGGCGACGGTTCGCACCGCGACGACGGTATTTATATCCTGATGAAGGAAATCATCGACAACAGCGTTGACGAATTCATCATGGGCAAGGGCCGCCGCGTCGATATCAAACTCGAAAACAACTGCGTTTCAATCCGCGACTACGGCCGCGGAATCCCTCTCGAAAAAGTCAAAGACTGCGTTTCTGTCATGAATACCGGCGGCAAATACAGCGATGATGTTTTCCAATTCTCCGCCGGCTTGAATGGTGTCGGCACCAAAGCAGTAAACGCTCTCTCCAAAATCTTTATCGCACGCTCAACAAGAAACGGCAAGTTTCACGAAGTGCATTTTGAAAAAGGCGAATTCATCTCCGAAAATGATGGAGATACTGATGAAAAAGACGGAACTTTCATCTCGTTCATACCCGATGATACTGTTTTTCCGCCCTATGAATTCAACATTGAATACATTGAGCGCCGCCTGTGGATGTATGCTTATTTGAACAGCGGCTTGTCATTGTACTTCAACGGTCAGAGATTTTATTCTCAAAACGGTCTGCGCGATCTGCTGGAACTCGAATCCGGCGATGAAAGACTTTATGATGTAATCTATTTCCGCTCAAAAACTCTCGAATTCGCACTCACTCACAGCAATAATTACGGCGAGAGCTGTTTCTCTTTTGCCAACGGTCAATACACCAATGACGGCGGCACTCACTTGTCCGCTTTCAAAGAAGGCGTTTTGAAGGCGATCAACGATTACTCCGAAAAATCTTATAAAGCCGATGACGTCCGCGACGGCATGGTCGGCGCTATCGCTATCAAACTCAAAGAACCCATCTTTGAATCTCAAACAAAAAATAAACTCGGCAATACCGATATCAGAGGGCCGATCGTCGCTCAAGTAAAAGATGAAGTTTCCGATTTCCTCCACAAAAACCGGGAAATCGCCGACAAGCTGATGGACAAAATCATCCGCAACGAACAACTCCACCGGCAGATATCCGACGCAAAAAAACAGGCCAAGGAAATCGCAAAAAAAGTCATCGTCCGCAACCCGAAACTCAAAGATTGCAAATTCCACCGCGGCGACAAGGACAAAAAAGGCAAACCTGTTCCGGAAACCATGATTTTCCTGACAGAGGGTAATTCTGCCGCAGGTTCTTTTGAGAAAAAACGCGACCCCAATACTCAGGCGATTTTTGCCCTGCGCGGCAAACCGCTCAACTGTTACGGTATCAGCAAGGACAACCTTTACAAAAATCAGGAACTTTTCCTCATCATGCAGGCTCTCAATATCGAAGATGATATGGAAAATCTCCGCTTTGACAAAGTCGTTATCGCAACCGACGCCGATGTGGACGGAATGCATATCCGCAATCTGCTCATCACTTACTTCCTGACATTTTTTGAACAGCTGGTGATGTCCGGTCATCTGTATATCCTCGAAACTCCGCTCTACCGCGTCAAAACCAAAACTTCAGTCGCATACTGTTACAGCGATGCAGAACGCGACAATGCCATTGAAGCTGCAAAAAACAGAAAATATGAACTCACCCGATTCAAAGGTCTCGGTGAAATCTCCCCGGAAGAAATCGGTGAATTCATCGGCGAAAATATCAAACTCGTTCCCGTTACGCTCGACCACCTGCGCAATGTTCCGGAACTGCTCGGCTTTTTCATGGGGCAGAACACCCCGGAACGCAAAGATTATATCATGGACAATCTGGAGGTAAGTATTTATGAGTGATGATATGGAAAAACTTGCCCCGGAAAACAGCGAAATCAACAGTGTTGAACCCGAAATCGTCAAAGATGATTTGCAAGAGGGCGAAACCGAAGCTTCACATACCGTCAGCAGCAATGAATATTTCCGCAAGCTGATGACCAAAAACTTCCTCGAATACGCCTCGTATGTCATCAAGGACCGCGCCATCCCCGATGTCGATGACGGGATGAAACCAGTTCAGCGCCGCATTCTGTGGGCAATGCACCGCGTCGATGACGGAGGAACCAAAAAAGCAGCCTTCGTCGTCGGTGAAGTCATGGGTAAATATCACCCGCACGGTGATGCTTCCATCCAGGATGCACTGGTCGTTCTGGCAAACAAGGAATATTTTATTCAGAAACAGGGAAACTTCGGCAATATCATTTCCGGCAGCCCCGCCGCAGCCGCGCGTTACATCGAATGCGGTCTTACCCCGCTTGCCAAAGATGTCCTCTACAATGACGATATTACCGAAACTGTCGATACATACGACGGCAGAAATCAGGAACCCGTTCTCCTGCCGGTCAAAATCCCAGTCCTTTTGATGCAGGGCTCCGACGGTATCGCCGTCGGTATGGCTACCAAAATCATGCCGCACAACTTCAATGAAGTCATCAAAGCTCAAATCGCTGTTCTTCGCAATGAGCCGTTTGAACTCTATCCTGACTTTTTGCAGGGCGGCATCATGAATGTCAGCGAATACGATGACGGCAACGGAAAAATCGTCATCCGGGCCAGAATTGATATCGACGGCAGAGATGTGGTAATCCGCGAAATCCCTTATACCACAACTACAAACAGTTTGATGGAATCAATCGACAAGGCTATCGAAAAAGGAAAAATCAAAATTTCCAATGTTACCGATCTCTCCGCTGAAAATGTTGAAATCCGCATTACCCCCATGCGCGGTCAGGACCCGGAAAAAGTTCTCAATGCTCTCTACATGTACACCGATTGTCAGGTTCCCATTTCAGTCAATCTGACCGTTATCCGCGACCGCCGCCCCACACAGATGAGCGTTCACGAAGTCATCCGCAGAAATACAGAAAAACTTCTCTGGTACCTCATGCGCGAACTTGAAGTTGAACTTACCAAACTAAATGAATCTTTTCATGCAAAAACTCTGGCTCAGATATTCTTTGAAAACCGCATTTACAAGAAAATCGAGGACTGCGGCAGCGAAGAAGAAGAATACCGCGAAGTTTATCAGGGGTTGCAGCCTTTCCTCGACCGCACACGCCGCACCGTCACCAATGAAGACATCGACAAACTGCTCGCATTGCCAGTCCGCCGTATCGCACGGTTCGATATTGAAAAAAATGAGCGCGAACTCCGCGATATAGATGAACGCATCGCGCAGGTCAAACACAAACTCAAACATTTGCGCGCCGAAGCAATCAGTTATTTGCAGGGACTGCTCAAAAAATACGGTCATCTCTACCCCAGACGCACCGAAATCGTCAATCAGTTTGATAAAATCGACCGCCAGAAAACCGCTCTCAACAATATCAAAATCGGCTGGGACCGCCGCGAAGGTTACATCGGAACTGCAATCAAAAGCGATGATGTCATCGCCTGCAATGAATTCGACCACTTGCTCAAAGTCAAAAAGAACGGTGAATATACCGTTTCTGATGTCCCGAGCGAAAAGAAACTTTTTGTTGACAAACTCTACGAATGCCGAAAATACGACCCGAATCAGGAATTTGCAATCGTATATACCGATACCAAAACCAAAAAGTATTACGCCAAACGCAGCTGCATTGACAAATTCATCAAAGACAAAAAATATATGCTCTGTCCCGCAGGATGCAAACTTGAACTTCTCACTCCGCGCCCGGATGCAATTTATGAGATGACTGAATCCCTCAAAAAAAGTGACAAAAAGACTTTGATAAACCTCATGGAATTTCCGCTCCGCGCCCCGCGTGCCAGAGGTATTTTGCTCGGCAGCAATAAACTTGAAAAACTCACACATCAGCGTTACCTCACCGATGAGGAACTTGAAGAAATCCGTTCCCGCGTAGTCGTTGATGAGGAAAATGATGCCGAAGATATACCGGAAGAGGAATCTGCTGAAGAAACCAGCGGCGCATTCAAAGTCGCTCCGGTCAAAATTCCCCATTCAGCCATGCTTGATGAAATGGAAGAAGCGGAAATAAACTCTGCTGAACTTGCTGAAACTGCTGAAAATAATCCTGAACCAGCTCCGGAATCAGATTCAGTATCACTCCCCGCACAGGAAATTCCGCAGGAACAGACAGCAGAAGAAAAAATCGAAGCTCCTTCTGAACCTGTTGCGGCTTCTCATGAAAATGACGCTGCTTCTCTTGCCGCGGAAAGTGTTCCTGAAGTAAAATCTGATACAAAAGATGATATCGCTCCCGAAGCAGATGCAATTTCATCTCCTGAACCAGAAAAAATTGAACCGGTTGAAACAGAAACTGCCGTTGATGATGCAGCGGTAAAAAATGAAACAGATATTCAGCCGCAGCCAATAGAAGCTCAGGAACTCCCGGAAATTTCAACTGCAAAAGAAGCAGAAGCTCTTGAAACGCCTCCTCAAATCGAAGAAAAACCAAAGGCAGTCATGCCGGTTTTCAATACGCCGCCTGTTCTCTCCGAGCGCGCAAAAGAAATTCTGAAACGCTCACGCAAAAAGAACAAAAACGATGATGATGACAATGATATTTTACAACCGGAGTTGTTTTTATGATGGAACTTAATGAATTATGCAGCTTTATCCACGACAATCCGGAACTGGGATTTTCTGAATTCAAAGCAGCGGAAATGCAACGGAAATTTCTGGAGGAACGCGGATTCACAGTTTCTTTTCCGTACAGCGACCGGTTGAAAACCGCCTTCAGATGCGAATACGGTCCTGATGAAGCTCCGGCAGTTATTTTCATGAGCGAATATGACGCTTTGAAAGGACTCGGTCACGGATGCGGACACAACCTGATCGCCACTGCCGCAATGAAAGCTTTTACTGATACTGCTGAATTTATCAGCAAAAATAATCTGTCCGGCAAAGCAATTCTGCTCGGAACTCCGGCAGAGGAAGCATACGGCGGCAAAGTTTATCTCATTGAAGAACACGCTTTTGACGGTGCTGATGCCGCTTTTATTTCTCATCCGTTCCACCTCGCCGGAATCGGGCCGTCAACTATGGGAATATCCCATTTGCAGGTCGAATTTTTCGGCAGAAGCGCACACGCTTCCATGGCGCCTGAACATGGAATAAATGCGCTGGATGCCATGATCGCACTTTTCAATTCAGTCGGACTTTACCGTCAGCAGATGCCGAAAAGCTGCCAGATACACGGAATCATTGCTGACGGCGGCAAAGCCCCGAATATCATTCCGGATTACACGAAAGCTCTTTTCTACACCAGAAGTTATATCGCAGAGGAACATGCTCAAATCGATATGGATTTCCAACGCATGGCACAAGCCGCTGCAATGGCGGCAAACTGCACATGCAAAGTTTCGGACTCATCCCCACGCTATGAAGCCAGCAGAATAAATCATGCACTGCAGAAAGTCATGCTGGAAAAAATGGCCGCCTCCGGATTGCAGATCGCAGATATAGATCAGCGTCTTTCCTCCGACTTCGGAAATGTTTCAAATATTCTGCCGACAGTAAACATTTTTTTCCCTGTATCAGAAAATTCCGCTCCCAAACTGCATACAAAAGAATTTCTGGATGCCGCAAGCACCAATTACGCCTTTGAACAGGCAGTCAAAGCCGGCAGTGCCATGGCGCAAACTGCAATAAAATTTCTTCAGGACGCCGATTTCCGTCAGGCTGTAAAAAACGGATAAATTGCAAAAATTATTCAACAAACGGAGTTTTTATGAAAATTCTGATCGCCTGTGATTCATACAAAAATTGTCTATCAAGCACACACATCGCCGCCATACTCAAAAATGAGTTCAACCGCGTGCGCCCGGAATGGGAAATTAAAACTCTCTCGCTTGCTGACGGCGGGGAAGGAACTGTCGAAGCACTTTATTACAATATCCCCGGCAGCAGACTTGAAAAACTCTCCGTCCCCGGTCCTTTCGGTAAAATGCATGACGCAAACTACCTCATCTGCGAAAACGGCACAACCGCCTGTGTCGAACTCGCAAATGCCTGCGGTATCGAACTCGAAAAAAGACTCGATGCCATGAATGCTTCAACTCTCGGACTCGGCATACTCCTCAAACATATTTGCTCAAACGGCAATATCCGGAAAATAATTGTCGGTATCGGCGGGTCTGCCAGTACTGACGGCGGTGCAGGTATGCTTCAAGGTATGGGAGCAGGATTTTTTGATGCCGACAACAATCAGATTTTCGGCGCAATCGGTGGAGGAACTCTCCCGAAAATAAAACGCTGCGACCTCGAAATACCTTTAAGACTGCTGGAAAACAGAGAATTAATAATCTGTTCCGATGTGCAGAATCCCCTGACAGGTCCGAATGGCGCGGCTTATATTTTCGCTCCGCAAAAAGGTGCATCGCCACAGCAGGTGGATGAACTTGACCGCAATCTTGAAAACTTTTTCCTGATGCTGAAAGAACAGGGACTTTGCAATACATGCAGCGGCAAAGGCGACGGTGCAGCCGGCGGAACCGGATTTGCACTCCGGGAATTGCTCCACGGCAGAATATGTTCCGGCGGCGAATATCTGCTGAAGATGGCAAATTTCGCCGAATATGCCGCACAAGCCGATATACTCATCACCGGAGAAGGACGCTCTGATGCTCAAACATTGCAAGGTAAACTTCCCTATCAGGCAGCCAAAATCGCCAGACAATTTCCAAGTTGCAGAACAATTCTGCTCTCAGGAGCAGTGAAAGATGAAGAAAAACTCCTCAATTCAAATATTTTTGATGCAGTCTTCAGTATTGCTTCAGGTCCGGTAACATTGGAACAGGCGTTGGCTGATACAGAAAAAAATCTTGCCGTTTACGCTCGCAACATTGCCGCTTTGTGCGGCAGAAAGTAAATACAATGCTGAAAAAAATACCATTGGCATCTCTATATGCAGACAAAAAATTTCTGCTGGAACGCGTTATGTGTTACCTGGCTGAAATATTCCGCTTCAACAATGATGAAATTGCTGATTTCTCCGACACATTATTTGTCCTGCCGTCAAGTGAAGCAGGACGACTTTTCAGAGAAAAAGCAGCAATTTTTTTCAAAGAACACGGCGGTGTTACAGAACTGCATACACTTCTGCCGGAACAACTTATTTTCGACCATTCTCTCGTCGATATCCAGCAGGCCAAAGTTATGGAACTGTGGCTCGATGTTCTGAAAAATGCAATCAAAAACAAACAATCCCAACTGCTGCCGTCAGATGTTCAGCTTTCAGATGAAACATTGCTGACATTTACCGGATATTTTACCAAAATACGCGAAAATATACTGCTCGAAAGCGGAATCGACAGCGATGAATTCATCAACTCTCTCCCCGCTTCCGTTCTCCGCACCAAGCTCGAAGAATATCTGAAACTCGAAAAAATTTACCGCAGCCAAACCGGCAATCTCCGCGACAAGGCTCAAGTCATCGCCAATGCCCCCCTCCCCGATGCGGAAAAGATTAAAAATATCATTCTCATTGAATGTTCTGAAATCAAAAACGGCATTGTCAATTTCCTGAACCGCGCATCAGAAAAAATAAATGTGATCCATTGCCTGAACATTACAGAAAATGAACTGAATGATTTCGATGATGCCGGAAGACCCATAACTGAAAATCTGCTCAATCAGAACACCGGACTCTCTCTCTATGACTCGTTCCGTTCTTATTCAAATCCGGTGACAGAAGCAATGAAAATAGCTTCTCTGCTCGACAAAGACAACCTGCCGTCATCCATCGGCGTACTCAACAATGAACTCGCAGATTCGCTTTCACATTTTCTGGAAGCAAAAGGAATTGAAGTCTATGCCCCGAAAGAAAAACCGCTCCAATCTTTTTATTGGAGCAAACTTTTCTGCCGACTGCTGGAGCTGCGCAAAAAAAATATCCCGTTTGAAGCTGTTGCAGCATGGGCGGAAGACGATTCTTTCTGCAATTACTCTCATGAACGCTATGATGCGGTTTCTGTACGCGCAGAAATGGAAAAAATGCAGCGAATGCATCTCATTTCTGATTTTGCTTCACTCTGTTTTTTCTGCCGCAGACATATGCAGCAGGACGATGCAGATAAAAAACTTGAAGCACTTTCTGTTTTCTGTCGCAAACTTGAACAACTCGCCAATACAGTACGCTCCGTCGATGAAAACTCCATGCCGGAGGGAATATGGGGAATTTTTTCTGAAGTTGCATCAGCCAATACGTTTGAATATATGGACATAAATTCCGCAGAAAGTTCTCTGGAATCTCTCAAAAATATAATCATACAGCTCCGTAAAATCAATGATCCGGATGTCAGAATGATGATTTTCAAACACATGCTCCGCAATGAAAGTATTGCCGATGCAGAACAATTCAAGGATGAAGCCATCAACTTTTCCGGATACCTCGATCTCATCTGGTACGAAAACAACTCTCTCATCATTGGCGGAATATCCGAAGATGCTTTCGCAACAGCAGCTGCAGAAGATATGCTCTTCCCGGAAAACGTACGCCGCTCGCTCAACTGGAGTTCAGCATACAGCCGTTTCGGAGCTGATATTCACCGTTTCAGACAATTAACGCGCCAGTACGAAAAAGATGAAATCCTGATAACTTTTGCAGCTGCAAACAAGTCAGGCTCCCTTTATACGCTCCCCCGACTGCTTTTTGCCGTCAATGATGAACGGCTGATTGAGCATTGCAAACTTCTTTTCAGCGATGAACTCAATGAAAAAATAACACAAAAAAGTGAAACTGATATTCAATATACCATCCTGTCACCCGATTTCAACGGCAAACTGCCGCAGAATATATCTGTAACCGGGTTCAAAAAATATATTGATTGTCCATATACTTTTTATCTGAGCAACATTCTTTACTGCGAAGAACCGGGAGAAGAAATTTTTGAACTTCAGCCGAATCAAAGCGGAGATATCATCCACAGCATTCTGGAATCCTACGGCAAAAAATACCGGGATACCATACCGGAACTCGATGAACTTAATAATTTCTGCCTGCACGAATTCGATCGTGTTTTCCATGCACAACTCGGCAATACGATCAACAATATAGCCATTATGCAGGGAGCTGAAATAAAAAAATCCCTTATCGCATTTGCAGTATGCGAAAACGCTTTCCGCAAAAGTTTCCAATCCCATGAAATCCTGCATACTGAATTCAAGATAAATGTGACTTTCGATGAATTATGGCAGAAACTGCCGCCAAGCTGGACAGAAAAACTGCCGCCGCTGCACGAAAATGTGAAAAATATCCGCATCGTCGGCAAAATCGACCGTATCGACCTCGCAACCGGAAACGACGGAACTCAAGTCTGTCATGTTATTGATTACAAAAGTGCAAAAGAACCGAAATCTCCGGCAGAGGCTCATCTCGACAGTAAAAATTCCGCTCATCTTGACGACGGAGCAATGACCGCATTTTATGACTCGGATAAAACAGTGAATTCAGCCTATTTTGCCGATATGCAGCTTGTCATTTACAAACTCATGGCTCAATTCATGCGTGAAGATTTACAAATCCCGCCGGATATCCCGATCAAATGCGGATATTTCAATCTGCCGGAGGAAACCGGCAATACAGAAATCGTTTTCTTCAATCTGCTGAATGAAAAAATGCTCGAAAACGGAGCCAAAGCATTACATCATCTGATGCACAGAATTTTCGTTGACTGCTATTTCTGGCCGCCGTCCTCAAAAAGCCGGTACGGAGTTGCACGAAACTATTTCGGCAATATAAATGACAGTGATTTTGAAATAACCGGAGGAGAAAAACAACATGTCTGATTTTTTTGAATCCGCTGCAATAAGCGCTTCCGCCGGATGCGGCAAAACCGAAGAAATGGCAATTCAGCTTCTCCGGATGTTTATTTACGCTCCGGATATATCAAAAGCAATCAACTCAACTATGGCAGTAACTTTTTCAAAAAGCGGTGCCAAAGAGATTTATAACCGCATGCTTGAATTGCTGTTCAATGCCATCCTTAAAGATGAAATTGATGAACTTCATGCAAAATTGGAAACAGAAAATTCAAAGCTGCCGGAATTTGATGCCGCACACCTCACAAAGGTTCTGAAGGATTTGATTTTCTCTGTAAATGACCTGAAAATATGCACTATTGACAGCTTCATGAACAAAACTGTCCGCTCATTTGCAGCAGAACTCGGTCTTCCGCTCAAAGCTGAACTCATCACCGAAAGTGAAGAAAATCTTTTAAAAGAAAATGTTATCAGAAAACTCCTCATCTCTCCCGCCCATCAAACTTTTGATATGGATGACGAATTTGAAGATATGGCCCTCGAAAGCCAAAAAACAGCTTACGGTCAGAACTCAAGAAAATATTTCAGCCGTATTTCATCCGGTATCGAAAAATATGAAAAGATACTGGATGATTATCCCAATGCTTCTGCATATAAATTTGCCGGCAATGTCGCAGAAATATTCTCCCGGGAAAAACGGTTGGAGGCATGGGAAACGCTTGAAACGGCAAAAAGCAAAAAACGCATGGCGGTAACTCAGGACAGAGAATCTTTCTATGATGTAATGAAAAAAATACACACCGCAAATACCGACACTCATTTTAAAACTGCAGAACTCAACCGGATGCGCGATTTTTATGCAGTATGGGAAGATTTGAAAAATTACCAGACTTCATCCGTTAAAAGTTTTTCAAAAGAAAAATTTGAACATGATGAAATTTCTGCAATCATTTTTCTGCTCCAGTATGCGGCATACATTCTGCTGGAACAGAATTCCATCCGCAGCGATGCATTTCTGAATCTTACTGCCAATTACCGCAAAATTTATGCAGATACATTCTACCGTCAGGGCAAACTTACATTCAACGATTTGCCGCGACTGCTCGGCAATACGCAAAACAGCTGGACTTTTGATATCGCCTACCGTCTGAACAACCGTTTTACAAATTACCTGATTGATGAATTTCAGGATACCAGCCGCATACAATGGCAGGTATTAAGTTCCATTTTCGACACACCGGACGGAGATGTTCAGAAAAAACTCTTTATCGTCGGCGATGTCAAACAGGCGATTTACGGATGGCGCTCCGGCGACCGCAGACTCATGGGTGAAGTCATCGATGAAATGAAATCTCAAATCGGCATGCAGCAGAGATCTCTGGATGTTTCATTCCGTTACGGCAGCAGCATATGTTCCGCTCTCAATATGATATTCGACGGCAATCTCATAAACAATGCAGGATTTTTCCCCGGAGTCGGCAGCGCATGGAAAAATATTTTCTCCGATCACAATCCGTCAACTCTGCTGCAGTACCGGAGCAATTTTGAATTCTATCTGCCGGAAACAGATGAAAATGCAAAATACAATTACGCTCAATTGATCCTGAAACGCATCAGAGATCTCAATATTATTGACAACCGCCGCTCATGTGCAATACTCGTGCGCACAAACAAAGAGGGCATTTCACTGCTGGATGAATTGCAGCAGGATCCTGAATACGGCGACTTTTTCATGTGGGAGGGAAACGACAAAATCGATGATAACAAGCTCATTATCTGTCTGATCCATTTGCTGATATACATTCAGCATCCCGCTGATACAATGGCCAGAGAAATTGCCAATATGCTCAAATGCATACGTTTTCTCATCCCCCGCACTCATGCGGCACTGCAGAAAGAAAACCATATCCTCGCTCACAGCGGATTTTATAATTATCTCAAAAACTGCATCTGCAAAATACAAAAACAGAATGAGAATAACAACATATCTTATGCCGATATTGAAAGCATTGAACTTTTCCTCGATGCTGCCGGAAAATTTGACAATTCTTCAATCCCGAAAGACAGCCGTTACTTCAAAGAATTCATCAAATCTGTCAAACACAGCAAAGAAGCTGTCGGTTATAAAATCCGCATAATGACAATTCATCATTCAAAAGGTTTGACTTTTGACCATGTTTTCTGCGCCTTTTTCAAGGGTTCAAGTATGATTTCCAGAGAAAAAAATATCCCGGTGGCAGGAAAAAATCCGGACGGCTCATCATGGATACTTCACTCTGTCAATGAAGAATTTTCCGTTTTCCCGGAAATCAACAAAGCCTGGAACAATGCAGCAGCAGAACAGATTTTTGAGAAAATATGCCTGATGTATGTTGCTTTCAGCCGGGCCAGATACACCTGCTCTGTAATTCTGCCAAAACTCTCCGGCACCAAGAAAAAAATGATTGATGACCAAATCCATCTGTCCCAAAGCAAGTCTTATTTCTTTACAGATTATATCACAGAACTGTTTTTCTGCGGAACATACGGAGTAAGTTCACTTGCCTTACACGGCAATGTTATATTCTCCATGGTCGAAATAGATGATTACGATAATACGCTGCCGGTAATAAAAAACAAAAATGTCAAACCGGTCAGAAATTATCCGCTACAATTCATACCCCGCAAAAATGATGAACTCCGACGCCGCAGAATCCGCCCGTCTGATGGCATGGACAGCAATGCGCCGGAAGAAAAACGGAAACTCTTTTTCAATCTTCCCGATGAATCAAAAGGCAAAAACTTCGGAGCCAAACTTCACGCCGTACTATGCGCCACAGATAATTTGCAGAATCCGGTCTTGCCCGACAACTGCCCGGAGGAAATCAAAAATGAAGTTCTCAGACTCCGCTCAAATCCGGAAATCTGCGCTCTGCTCGCCGATTTTGATGAATGTTGGAAGGAAAAAACTTTTGATGTTATCGTTCAGGATTATTACATCTCCGGTTGTTTCGACCGGGTACAGATCAAGCGCAGCAATGACGGCAAAATTATTTCTGCCGCAATCATTGATTACAAAAGCGGTAATTTTGATCCCGATGATACCGAAAAAAATATCCGTTATCACCGCCAGCTCAATACCTACCGTATCGCGGCTTCTCAATTGCTGCATCTGCCTGTAACTGATATCAAATGTTTCATCATCTGGACAGCAGCAGCTGTCATCGAAGAGGTCGCTCCATGAAAAAAATAAATTTCCAGTGTCCGTCAACTCCGATTTACAATGCCGCCGCCGAGGTCGTCCGCAAAATACGCCAATACGGTGCCGATGCTTTTTTTGTCGGAGGCTGTGTCCGCAACATGCTGATGCACAAACACTGCAAAGATATTGACATTGTATGTTCTCTGCCGTTTGATAAAATTCCTGAAATTTTCCCTGATACAGTCCTCGCCGGAGCCGCTTTCGGAGTCAATATCATCAAGCACAACGGCTTCTCTTTTGAAGTCGCAAGCGCACGCGAAGAACGGCAGTATATGGACGGCAGACATCCGGAATCCGTACGCTTTACCAATAATTTTAAAATTGATTCCGAACGGCGCGATTTCACCGTCAACGCCATGCTTTATGATCCGGAATCACAGGAAATAATTGATTGGCACGACGGTACAGATGATATCGCCAGAGGTATTCTGCGAACCGTCGGCGACAGCAAAAAAAGGTTCAATGAAGATTATCTGCGTATGCTCCGGGCGGTCCGCTTCGCCGCCCGCTACGATTTTGTCATCGCCGGTGAAACATGGCAGGCCATCAAATGCAATGCTCATTTGTGCAGAGAAATCGCAGCAGAGCGGGTTTTGCAGGAACTCGACCTTATGTTTTCACATAATTCATGCGCCGTAGCCGTCGATCTGCTCGACCGCAGCGGCATCCTGAAATACATTCTTCCCGAAGTTGCTGAACTTCACGGAGTTGAACAACCACCGGAATGGCACCCCGAAGGAGATGTTTTCACTCACACTATGAACATGCTTAAACGGATCGTTTACCCCCAAGCCGATCTCGTCTGGAGCGTCCTGCTGCATGATATCGGCAAAAAACCGTGCTTCACCCGCAATGACCGCGGCATCCATTTTTACGGTCATGAGGCAAAAGGCGCGCTCATGGCAGATGAACTTCTCTCAAGATTGCGAATGCCGAACAACCGCAGGAGCCTCATCTCTACTCTGGTCAGAGATCATATGCGTTTCGTACAGGTCAAAAATATGAAAACCGCCACGCTCCGCAAATTTCTCGGCCGCACAGATCTGCCGCTGCTCATGGAAATAAACCGTCTTGACAGTCTTTGCTCATGCGGCAATATGAATGACTGGCTTTTTATGCTTGATACTATAAGCCGCTACCGCGGCGAAGATATCCTGCCGGCACCGCTGATAAGCGGCAAAACTCTGCTCAAACTCGGCTATACCCCGGGCCCGCAGTTCTCCAAAATCCTCGATTTTATCTACGAAAAACAACTTTCTGACAAAAAAATTGATTTTGAACACGCTTGCGACTTGATAAAAAAGCATTTCCCGTGTATATTATAGAAAAATGTGTCGTAAAACATCTTTAACTTTAACATAAAAACGGAACAAAAAAAATGAACTCTGAAAACCAGGTAAAATCTCAAATTGCCGCAAAAGATTTCATGTCAACTGACGAATTGAAATCTCTGCAACTCTCAAAACTTCAAAAAATTGCACGCCATGCTTTTGAAAATGTTGAGTTTTACCGCAATAAGTTTAAAGAATGTTCCGTTACCCCGGATGATATCAAAACTCTTGAAGATATCCAAATGCTCCCATTCACCGTCAAAACAGACCTCCGCGACAATTATCCTTTCGGACTTTTCGCAGTCCCGCAGAAAGATATCGTCCGCGTTCACGCTTCAAGCGGAACCACCGGCAAACCAATCGTTGTCGGTTACAACAAACATGATATTGAAGTCTGGAGCGAAGTTATTGCCCGTTCTTTCATCAGCTGCGGATTGAGCAATGAAGATATCATTCAGGTTTCATATGGTTACGGACTTTTCACCGGCGGTCTCGGCGCACATTACGGCGCGGAATACCTCGGAGCATTGACCGTTCCGACCTCCGTAGGAAACACCGACAGACAGATCATGCTTATGAAAGATTTCGGCACTACTGCAATGTGCTGTACTCCGAGTTACTTCACCTTCATCATCGAAAAAGCCAGAGAAATGGGCATTGACCTCAAAGAACTCCCCATCAGAGCCGGTATTTTCGGTGCCGAACCCTGGACCCCAGCCATGCGCGAACAGATCGAAAAAACCGCCGGTATCAAAGCATTTGATATTTACGGTCTCTCTGAAATCATCGGACCCGGTGTCGCTATTGAATGTGAATGTCAGAACGGGCTGCATGTTTTTGAAGATCACTTCTACCCGGAAATCATCAACCCGGAAACACTCGAAGTCCTCCCCGACGGCGAATGGGGAGAACTCGTTCTCACCACGCTTTCAAAAGAAGCAATGCCCATGCTCCGTTACCGTACCCGCGACCTCACACGCATCATCCCCGAAAAATGCGCCTGCGGCAGAACTATCCGCCGTATTGACCGCATTTCCAGTCGCAGCGATGATATGATGATCATCAAAGGTGTCAATGTTTTCCCGTCCCAGATCGAAGCCGCGCTGCTCGCTGTCGATGGCACTCTGCCTCACTACAACATCATCCTTTTCAAAGACAAAGGCATGGATAATATCGAAGTCGCAGTTGAGGTCCGTTCCGAACTCTTCAGCGACAAAGTACGCGCCATGGAGGACCTGCACAAAAAACTTACCCACTCCATCGAAAGCGTTACCGGACTCCATATCAAAGTCAAACTCGTTGCGCCCAACACCATCATCCGCAGTGAAGGCAAAGCGAAACGCGTTATCGACCACCGCTTCCTGAATTCATAATTTTTGAATAATTTTACTTGATTATCCGAAAATTTGTTCTATCTTAAAGTAAACAACTGTTAAACATATTAGGAGATATTATGAAAAAATTTGCTTTTTTTGCCGTTTTCGCCTGCTTTATGCTCTTCTCTCCCGCTCTCAAAGCTGACTCTATCGGAGAAAAACTTCTGCTCTATATCCCCAACCGCATCTGCGACCTTTTGGATATCTTTTCGGTCAGCGTCGGTGTCGGCCCGACCGTCAGAGCTGAACTTATGGCCACCGAACTTGTCAAAGTCGGCGGCGGAATCGACTTCGGGTCACTCCGTGCATACAAAGAATGGAACCGTCAGTACGGCGTGGGTTTGCAGAAAGGCTGGTACTGGTCTCTCGTCTGCGCAGGCGAAGAAAACCAGCGCCGCTGGAACACTTCCGGCTGGACCGAAGAGTTCCATGAACGCCGCGCCGGAGTCCCCACTCCCGACATGCAGATTTACAATTACTATCTCGGCCAGCGCGATTTCTGGCGCATCGGCGGCGCACTCGGGTTGGGAATTGAAGCCGAAGTCTATATCAACCCTGTCGAATGGCTTGACTTGGCAACCGGATTCATCCTCATTGACCTGCGTCAGGATGATATAGAAATGAGCGATTTCAGACGCTGATATTTTTGCTTTTTCCGTTGATGCGGCGTCATTTCGCCGCATTTTTTTTACTGAAACTTTAACCATACCCGGAGCTTGATTATGGCTGAAAATACAATTTTTGAAAAACTCGAAAACCATCTGCCCGTCATCGCTATCGTCGGCCGCCCCAATGTCGGTAAATCATCCATCTTCAATACACTCATCGGGCGCAGACTCTCCATCGTTCACGAACAGAGCGGCGTTACCCGCGACCGCGTCGTTGCTCCCGTCATTCACAAAAACTGCCGCTACCAGCTCGTTGATACCGGCGGTCTCGGAACTCTCATCGGCGAGAAAAAAGGCGTCGATATGTGGGATATGTGCATCGCTGAACAGGTCAAAGCCGCCATTGAAGGTGCAGATGTCCTCATCTTTACAGTAAACGTTCAGGAAGGCGTCGTCATGCTTGATGAATCCGTTGCTCAAGCCATCCGCACTTCAGGATTGCCGGTCATCGTTGCCGCCAACAAAGCTGACAATGAATTCCTCAAAAGAAATGTCGATGAATTCACCAAATTCGGCTTCAAAACCATTATCCCTGTTTCTTCCCTCCACAAAAGCGGTATGCATGAACTCCTCGATGCCGCCTGCGCGGCTGTCGATCGCGATAAATTAGTAAAAAATGAAGAGGGCGAAAATCTCGACCGCCCATACCGTATCGCTGTCGCCGGCAGACCAAATGTCGGTAAATCATCCCTCGTCAATGCCATTCTCGGTGAAGATCGCGTGATCGTCAGCGAACACGCCGGAACCACCCGCGACGCCATTGATATCGACTTCATCATCAAAAACCGCGACGGTGAAGAACGCCCCGCCACTCTCATTGATACCGCCGGTCTGCGGCGCAAAGGCAAAGTCGATACCGTTGTTGAATATTTCTCCACCATGCGCTCCCAAAACGCAATCGAAAATGCCGACCTCGTAATCTTTATGGTCGAAGCAAGTCTTGACGGCGCAACCGCCCAGGACAAAAATATCGCTTCCATGATCGAAAAATCCGGCTGCGCATGCGTCATCGCCGTCAACAAAATGGACCTCATCCCTCCCGGCACCAAACGCAAAGAACTTGAAGATGAACTTCATTATACCCTTCCCGGTATGTCCTATGCCCCTGTCGTTTACATCAGCGTCAAAGAAAAGAAAAACATTGACGAACTCCTCAATGCCGTTGTCGATGTCGCCGATGAAACGTCCATGCGTATCCCAACCTCCGTGGTGAATAAAGTCATCCTTGATGCTTATCACAACCACACTCCGCCGGTCGTAAGCAACTCACCGCTCAAAATTTATTACGCATCCATGGTCGGAACAGCCCCCCCGAAGTTCCTCATCTTCGTCAATCAGCCAAAATATTGCGCCGACAATTATCTGACTTTTTTGAAAAATACTCTCCGCAACGCTTTCGATTTCAGCGGCTCCCCCATCGAAATCGAACTCCGCGCCAGACCCAAAAAAGTCATGTCTTTCCACGACCCCAAACGCAATGCCCCTTCGTCCCGACCGCAATCCGCTAAAAAACGCGCCGCACGCGCACGCAGCAAACAAAGTGCTAAAAAACACGGCAAAAAATAATTAATTATAAAGGGGAAAGGAAAAAATATTTTTCCTTTCCCATTATCCACCCTCGCCTTTTCAAAAAAAGAAAAGGGTACTTATTTATATGTTATGGCGTTCCACCCGCCTTTTTGTTCTGCTGGCGCCTCATGCGTACCCCTTATAAAAGAAAACTCACTCGTCATGCAATACCGTGCTACTCTCCCATCACGCCGCAGGCGGGAAGCCTGAGGACGACTTTGCCGCCCGCAAGGCACTGTCCCAATCGGAGTAGCTGGTACGGATTTTACAGAACAGGGGGTGGTGCGGGATTGGA
>JAZSRU010000191.1:0-6124 GCA_045538635.1 Victivallaceae bacterium | reverse complement strand
GAATTGAACTGCGACGGCTACCATCTTGAATTTCTTGCAAAATGTACCGATTGTATCGAAAGATCCGTCCGGCAAAAAACATAGGATAAACCGCCCCCGCTTTCTCTCATCTGACATTTTCACAAAATTCCGGACAATACCCAATTTTATGGAAGATAAAATTACTTGAAAAAAGAGCATTTGATTGTTATTTTTCTATAAGCAAATAAAAAAATAACTAATCAAATGCACTTTAAATTTAACATAAAAATGTTGATTTGTCAAGTTTTTGATAAAAAATTTTTCCGAATATTGCCGACAACAATAATTTTACTTCACTTCGACCAGTGCAAATGAGTGAAACGGCAAGTGAAGCTTGATGGTATTATTCTTGAAATCAAGAAGTTTGATACCGGGATTTTCCCATTTGAGCGGATTGCGGTGATGGGGGATTTTGAGTTCATCGCGTCTTTTGAAAAGTTCCGCATATTCGGGATCGTCAGCTTCCATAAGTTCTTTTGCTGATTTGAAGTTTTGCATCTTCAGTGCCGCCGGATTGATTTTGACAGTAACATCCTGATTCAAACGCTTATTGCCGATGTGAGAGATGACGGCGAGGAGTTTGTTTTTAGTCGGATGTTTATACAAACTTGCGTAAACGCCTTCACCGGCGGTGACTTTTGCCGCGCCGCGTTCATCCCAGTAGCCGATAAATTCAGCAGCAGGAACATTGAATTTGTCGTAGATGCGGACGATTTTATCAAAAATACCGAAGTGGCAGCGGTTGGTGGCGTTTATGGTATTGTGCAGCAATGTGCCGCTCAAAAATGCGCGGGTTATGCGGAGTTTATAAAGTTCCGGGTCCTCTTTGCCGCCTCCGTACTGTTTGGTCAGAACATCGTTTGACTGATAAACGGCATTGTAAATACCAAAAGGCAATGAACTCAATTCAGAAGCAAACATGGCAAGCGGATAACTGTCAAGGATGTCTTTGCCGTTGTGCATCAATGTACTTGATTGCTGGCGTATATGTTCGCCATTGAAAAGATGAGTTGCAAAAGTATAAGCAGGAAGCTGAACTGAACTGGTATTGTGGATGTGAATCACATAATCATCACCTGCGCCGTTGTCAATGAGTATCATTGCCAGTTTGCGGAGGAAATTGCGGTAGGCAATGAGTGGAGTGCTGCCGTAACAGCCGTGATGGTTGTTGTCGCAGCTCGGTATGATACCGAAGTCAAAATTGATACCGTTGACTTTGGTTTTTTCCACAAAATTCTTTACCCGGCAGAGGAAGAAATCAGCTCCTTTTGAATTCGGACAGAGCAAAAACAGCGTATGAGTTTTATTTTTGCGGGTTCCGGTCCATACCTGACGGGGGACGGTTTCCCATTCATTGCCGAAAGCCTGAACTTCGGGGTATTCGTCAGAAGTATAGAATGGATTGTAGGTAAAGGGTTTGACATTATTGGCTTTGAAAATGGCGACTTCGTTTTTGATTTTATTCAAAATAGTGTCATTGTCAATGCCGGGAACATCGGCAAAAACATCGGCAAGTGTGCCGAAATTGGTGAGATACGCACTCCAAACAGTCGGAGTTTTGCCCTTGCGGTTCATTTGTGCGCTCCAAGCCCAGCTTGCAGTATTCAATGGATAGCGTTTGTGCATGGGTTTGACCGGCGCGCCGAGCAGACCGTAATCAAAAGTGATTTTCTGACCGGCTTTGATATTTTCTGCAATGGTGACTGTGAGGACTGCTTCTTTGTCATTTTTGCTGATGACAAAAGGTTTGGCAGCAGGAGTCCATGAACGGCTGCTTTCGGCGAAGAAGCAAAGACCTTTTTCCTCATTGCCGATGAAGGTTACAGGATAGTATTTGAATTCGGTTTTGCCGTTGCTGACAGCTTGAGTTATTTTGTTGCTCCAGCCGCATGATGAAGTGTGGAGATACTTGGCAAATTTGGCGGGCATTGAAATACGCAGCTGCAGATTTTTGATATTTTTGAGTGCGGTAAAATTGACGATATTGTGCTGAACTCCGTCAAATTCAAGCCAGCCGTCAGAATCAATACGGCAATCGGCATTGGCGGCTTTAGCCTTGAATTCGGCGCGGTGTTTCAAAGTTGAATTGACTTTGAAAGAGCCTTTGACCGCTTTGTTATTGACGATGAAATCGGCGGAATTTATGATTTTTTCGCCTTTTGATGTGATGCTAACGGGCATCAGGCTGTCTTTGTCCCAGACATAATCGCGGTTGACAACTTTGGCGGTGAAGCCGGAACTGCGGTCATAACTCATCGGCTGATAGGGAGGAATGATGCGGGTCATATCAAATTTGAGATCGTTCCATTTGCCGTAGCCGGGGAAGAAGAGTGAACGGCCGGAAATAAGTTGGTTTTTGTTATCGAGGATTTCAACGATATATGAACCCTTTTGATAATTTTGGGCAAAAGGAATTGCAACATTATCTTTGATGTCGGAAGTTTTGAAAAGGACTTTTTTGTCGGGTGCGACCATGCGCAGAGTAAATTTGGCGTTATTGCCGAATTTTGATTTCAAAATGGCTGTTTTGACAGCGACATCAAGTTTGTTGGCATAATAAAGCGGAGTTACACTGAGATATTCCGCAGATATTTTCAAGGGGACATCCTGCTGGAAAAAGATTTTTTTGTCATCATGTGAAGCAAGACGGTAAATCAGACGGTCTGCTTGCAGCATAGTGAGCGGAGTTTGGATTTTTTTCTGAAGCGGAATATTTGCTTTGAGGTCAAGCGTCATTGCAGTCAGATTTTGCGGAGTGAGCAACCCTGATGCGCTTTCCTGAATGATGTAAAACTTGGCTTTGCAATCAACCGGAGAGAGGAATTCAAAAGTCTGCTCCAGATTGCCGAATGATGGATTGCCGCGTGAAATCACCCGCATTGAGGGGGCATTTTTATCAAATTTGAGATTGAAAAAATATTCATCTTCTGCCCAATAACCTTTTTTCAACTGTTGAGCAAGGTCGGTCGGAGCAGTTATTGCAGAATTGAAGAAACTGCGGCAGAAGTTCATTTTAAGTTCTTTCGGAGGGGCATTCAATCCGATCGCTTTCCAGGGCAATGCGACTTTGCCTTCCCAGAGAAAAGTATCATCTATCTGCATACCGATATGGGATTTATAGCTCCATTCGGGATTGAAATTTGCAACATTTTTGAGCGCATCGTTCTTACCGCCGTTGACGGTACCTGCGAAATAGTACATTTTGCCGCCGTGGCGCAGATGAAGTTCAAAAGATTCATAGCCCCAGACGCCGGACTCTTTGTCATTGGCGGAGTGTCCCTTGAGAATTGAAGTTTTCGGGGGAAAGATGGTATTGAAATCGACATAAAGATTTTTGTCATCGTATGAGAAGCAGGCGTTGTTGGCCGGAAGTTCCCATGTTTTTTCGCCGTTGCGCAAAGGAATGATGGAAACATATGAGGTTCCTTTGATATTTTCTGTACGCTGCGGGGCGGTAATTATGCGCTGATAGCGTTTGTGAACGGGGTTGGATTTTATGCCTGCAAGTTCAGCGATTTCAGCATTTGAAAGGGGGCGGTTGTATAAACGCAGACTTTTGATATAAGTATCGTTGGGCCATGCGGGAGTTTTGTAATAACGGTCGCTGTGGGGACCGATATTGACGGAAAACATATCAGCAGGTACTTTGAAAACCTGATTATTTTCTTTTATCAAAATACCGTTGAGATAACAGCGGATTTTGTCGCCGTCCCATGTCATAACTCCGTGGAAAACTTTGCCGCCGGGGAGTTTTTTTGAACCGCCGTAGAAATTTTTTCTGGCATTGGCAAATCGGTATTGAAGAACAGTATTTTTGGAAAAGGAATAGAATCCCACCTCTTCACGGCCGTTGGCGCGGACAACTACGAGCGGACGGGCGGCACTTTTTGACTGCTTCATTTTTTTGTCGAGAGCAAATTCAAAAACGATAGAACCTTTAGTTCCGACCAATCCTTTAGCGGGAAAACTGTAAACTTTTTCGCCGAAAGCCATGAGTTTCTGCCCGTCAAATTCCACGATCTCGCCGTCAAAGGTCATATTTTTTCCATTGACATTCAGCGTCTGTTTTTTGCTGAAATCAAGCGACAAGGTTGCGTCTTTTGCCATCATGGAAAAAGACACAAGGAGTGCGCAAATTACTGTTGAAAACTTCATTTTTACCTCAAAATTATCTGTTTTATTTTAAATTTGCAATGTCATTTGCAGAGAGTGCTTCATTGTAAACGCGGAGGCTTTTCATGAAGCAGTCATTGTCCCATACGGGGGTGACAAAATATTGGTCTTTGAAAGGGCCGATGGTCAGATTGCCGATATATTTGGGATTGACGGCAACGGGCTGTTTCATCTCTTTGAGCAGTTTGCCATCGAGGTAAAAAGCGATTTTCTCACCATCCCAAGTTACAGCTGACTGATGGATTTTGTTGGCGGTGAGTTTGATTTTTTTATCCGCGAAAACAGGATTGCCGAAGCGGAGCTGTATGACCGGATTGCCGTGGAAGGTAAAAAATGCAATCTGTTTGGGACCGTCAAGACGCAGACAGACGAGGGGACGGGCGGCACTTTTTGAATTTTTGGTATTGATTGCGTATTCCATAACGAGAGTACCTTTTTCCCCGACGAGAGTTGCGGCGGGAACGGCGAGCGGTTTTTCACCGAAAGCCATAACTTTAGCTCCGGCGATCTCTTTGATTTCTCCGTCAAATTTGTATGTTTTGCCGTTGACGGTGACATCCTGAACTTTGTCGCCGATGATTTCAAGAGTTGGGGTTGCCGCAAAAAGCGATGTTGCACAAAATGCGGAAACAGCAAGTATTTGAGTGATTTTTTTCATAATATTTTATATCCTTGTTCTTATTAACGCTTCGGATTAAAGAAATTCGGGATGGACGGAACTGATGAATATGCAGCAACATAAGGATTGATGGCTGTGGTATAATCAGCAGGTTTGACATTGGTAAGTTTGGTTTTGACTGCCGCTGCATGACCATCAAAGAAAATACAGGTGATTGCTCCTGCATGGCGTGCGGCAATAGTACCGATACCGTTGCTTGAACTTACTGCGCCCCATGCGTTTGATGCAAAATAATATCCGCCGTTTTCTCCGGCAGCTGCTGAATCTGAAATCAACATAGTGGTAGATGATGAAATTATTCTTGAGCGTTTACTTAAAGGGTTGTCGGCATTGTTTATTGCAGAGGCAACACCGCGGTTATATCCGTAACTGACTGTATAGGTATAAGTTTTACCCCGTGTATCGCCGACGCGATAATCTGTCAAGTGATTTGAACCGCTGATATTGGGGCAATAAACTTCTTTACCGGCAATAAAACGCTCCAAAAACAGAACTCCCGCCCATGAAATATCTTTATTTTCTTTGTTTTTTCCCTGGAAGCGGACGATTTCATCATCATAACTGTCAGCATACAAACCTATTGCCAAACCGATTTGTTTGCCATTTGAAATACATTTTGTGGCTCTGGCTCTGGCACGGGCAGAGTTCAAGGCGGGAAGAAGCATACCGGCAAGAATGGCAATGATAGCGATTACGACCAGCAATTCGATCAGAGTGAAACTTCCGATAATATACATTCTTTCATGTTTTTTCGAGGCTGTTTTCATATTTTTTATCCTTTCTGTTAATGGGGTTGGGTTTCTATATATTTTTGTCCGCAGGGATGTAAGGCAAATTGCCTTGACATGTCTTACAATGCTTACTTTCTTTTTGCAAAAAGAAAGTAACAAAGAAAAACTTTTCTCCTTTCAAATTCTTCCGTTGTTTGAAGCCCGATGCAGTTACGGCGCCATCTGCGATTATTTACAATATTTTCGCAGACGGCTTACCCTTCGCCGCTTAAGGCGGCTCGCCCCTCAACGGACTCGCTTCGCTCGCCTATGCCGGGGAGGCTCGCTTCGGTTAACCTCGCTGCTCGGCAATTTCTTGCCATCGCTTACTTCGCTTCGCTCGTAACCGCTTCAGACCTCGCGGCGCTGACCGCGCTATTGTGATTACAAGAGAGCTTATATACTTTATTCAAAAAGTACCCTTTTCTTTTTTGAAAAGGTGGAGGGTTTCAGGGAGGCGGAAAAATCTTTTTTCTTTTAA
>JAZSRU010000146.1:0-26269 GCA_045538635.1 Victivallaceae bacterium | reverse complement strand
AGTCTTCTTTTATAACACAGCTATTTTATTTAGGACCGGATGCATGATATCCGTATTTTGTAACTCGGCTTACCAAATCTTTGGTTCTCATTGATTCAACGTGGCCGTCAACGAAGAAGACATTTGATCTTTCGCCATGAGGTTTGAAACTGTAAGATTCCCCGCCGTCATATTTGTGGTGATAAGACCAGTTACGGGCGGCAAAAAACGGATATCCGCGCGGGACATCGGCACCGTAAACAAGCTGACTCGGATTGCTCATACTTTCAGGGACAAACAGAACTTGTCCCGGACCGGATGTACAATTTGCTCCGTTGGCATAAGTTTTCCAAGGAGCGTATTTTGCCTGACCGGCCAGACTGACATTAGTTCCGAAATCAATACGCATATCAGTTGCTGCATCTTTTTTTCTTGCAGGACAAATCAAAGCCTGAGGCAA
Source organism: Victivallaceae bacterium (assembly GCA_045538635.1). Lineage (GTDB taxonomy): Bacteria > Verrucomicrobiota > Lentisphaeria > Victivallales > Victivallaceae > RGIG5270. The sequence goes on along the minus strand of JAZSRU010000146.1, from coordinate 25,830 downwards.
TTGATCAACCGGCGTGTGCTGACTGTTGAACGCATCAATACTGGTATTGCCGATATAACCGTTTTCCAACATATATTTCACTGTAAAATAAGTACATGAACTGTTCTTGTTTTGTCCGGCGAAACCAGTTGCCCAGCCCTGGTGGTCGTCCACATACATCAGAAAAGCCTGTACAAGCTGTTTCTGATTTCCCATACATTTTGCAGTATAACCGCGCTGTCTTGCATTGTTCAAGGCGGGGAGGAGCATACCGGCAAGAATTGCAATAATGGCGATTACGACAAGCAATTCAATCAGAGTGAAACTTCCTATAATGTGTATTATAGGAAGTTCCCGTGATTGAGATTCAAAGCTCTCCCGGAGTAAGTAAAGCGCGGTCAGCGCCGCGAGGACAGGAGCGTTTCACGAGCCTTAGCAAAGTGAGCGATGGCAGATAACTGCCGAGTAGCGACGTCGGCCGAAGCGATGAGGCGTGCGGCAAAGCCGGGGATGTCCATCCCATTGGTATCGCAGCAAAGCCGCTTAAAAACGCCTCATATAAGCCGGAGTGGAACGCAGGCGCTGTAACTCTGCATCGGGCAGAAAATAAAGAAAGGATTTGAGTGCAGAAAAGATTTCTTTGATACTTTGTTTGACGCAAAGAAAGAATGTATTGCTTGAGGCGTGAAGGCGGCAAACATTACGCATCTGCGGACAAAAGCATATAGAAATACAATCTTTAACAGAAAGGATAAAATATGAAAAACAACCTCAAAGAACATGACAAAATACACATTATAGGAAGTTAGCGCGCTATTCAGGCAATGAATCAAGGCTTTTGTCATTATAGCATATACAAATACAAATGTCAATATGATAAAATGAAAATATTCAAATTTTTTAATTTTGTTTTTTCATAGTTTCATATTTTTTTGCGATTTTTTCACATCTGGCGTATGCATCTTTCAGAAATTCACGGAGGATGGCGTCAAGTTTTTCCGGATCGCTTTCCTCTGTTTTAAACGGAGTGCTGTATGTGGCAAGTTCAAAACTCAACGGTCTGTCCGTTTGGGCGTATGAGGAACGATTCAGGATATCAAGCATGCGGTCCCAGTCGATATTGCCGTAAAAAGGCGGCTGGTGTTGGTCGCCGGAGTGATCATTGTCGTTGAGGTGTAGAACTTGGATTCTGTCTTTGACTTTTTCCAGAAGATCAAGCCCTTTGGCCTCTGCGATATTGCCGTGTCCAGAATCATAGGTAATGCCGAGATATTCAGCCGGATAATTTTCCATGAGGTCATAAATAAATTCAAAAGAATCGGAAAAAGTATTTTCAACGGCAATCAGGACATTGTTTTTTTCAAGTTCCGGCATGAGTTCATCAAGAGAGCGTTTGAGAGCTGCGTATTGAGTTTTTGCCATGGTGCGTGCTTCAGGAGTCATAGCGGTTGTGATTTTGGGGATGTGCATGATAACTCCGCCCTGACCTTCAAGTTCCGCGAACATGCGTATGCGGTTGAGAACCAGTTCGACACCGGATTTGCGGCGGTATTCTTCCGGAGAGAACCATAGTTTTTCCCTGCCGGTCGAGCCGTGGATATCGAGAAGTTTGAGATTGTATTTTTTGAGCCATTTGGCGATTTCAGCGATTTCATATTTTGAGTAAAGAAAATCGGAGTTCCATTCGTGGCACCAGTGCAAATGGGTGAAGTTTGCCTCTGCAATGAGTCTGAGTTTGGGTTCGGCACAGCATTGACTGCCGTGAAAATCGGTATTGATCGCAATATCCATAAATATATCCTTTATTTATTTGGCTCTGTACTAAACATAGACTGATAATTTAAAAAACTGAGTGGTTTGGGGTATAGTATTTTGCGCAAGCAAAATACGGCAATACCCCAATGTGGCTAATCGCGGTGAAAGATTTGATTCATCATTCCTCAAAAAAGAGGAAGGATGAAGCAAATACTTCACCGCAAATAATGCTTGACACCACTCAGCCGCTGACACTATCGCGCCAGCGTTACAAAACGGGGATGGACATCCCCTTGCGGGGGTAGCAGGGGGGCGCAATCAGCCCCCTTGCAATAAAAAATCAGTCAATGTTTAGTACACAGCCTATTTTTTTATTTTGACAGCATAGAGAGCATCGACAGCGATCATGCTTTCCTGCTGTTTTGAGTTTTTGACATACTGCGGACCGGAGAATTTTACAGATGCATAGAAATCGTAAGTATTTTCCTCATCGGAAGCACCATCTTTGAAAATTATATCAAGTCCGCATTGTATTCCGCATGTGTTGCCGGCAAAGAAGTAAGCCTGTGAATTTTTCATCGTGGCCTGACCGATATGGATGAGGTGGTATTTTTCATCCTGCGGGATGTCGGCATTTTTGATGGAAATGAATTTGTTGCCTTTTATGCGGTCATGAACGCCGAAAATAGTTCTGTTGCCGGACGATTTATTGGGAGATTCTTTGCCGAGGACGATTGCTTCACCGGTTTGGGCGGCGCGGTCCCTGATGAATTTTGCCTTGCTGGCATTGCGGAAGTGATAAGTCTGCATGGTAATGACATTTTTGCCCTGCAATTCTTTTGGGAGTTTGACATTTTTGGGGAGCTGCCAGCGTTTGAGATTTTTAACAGTTTTGCTTATTCTGTCGTGGAATTTGGATTTTTTATAGTGTCCTGATTTGGTATCGCGGTAGTAGTAATCAATGGCGGCGCGGCTGTATTTTTCGTATTCGGAGAGCATTTTTTGGAAATCAAAATCGTTTTTGCCATCTTTATGTTTGCCGTAGCGGTCGAGCCATGAACCGATTACCGGAATGAATTCGCGTTCTACATTGGCTTTGGCAAGTTTATTGCTGTCTGTGGCGGCAAGTTTTTGTGCGCGGGTGAGAAGTTTCATGGCGCGGGAGTAAAACGCTCCGTTAAGATCAGTACGGTTTCTGGTGGAGAGTCTGCCGAGTACGAGTTTGTTGCGGGTCTGATTGTCAGAGAGAAAGTCAAGGTATTCTTTCATTACGGGGGCGGCTTTGCCGTACATTCCGCGCATGAAAATATCAATTTCTTTGTCTGGATCGCGGTCGGGATTGTCCATCAGACGCATGCCGAGATAGCGTTTCAAACCGAAGAAACTTGTTTCGGCGGGGGATTCACATTCAACGAAAATATCTTTGATATTGTTGTCTTTGTAAACTTTCATATTGTAAATGATCGGATAGACATTGACATATGGATCCTGCATCTGGTGATGTCCGCCCCAGAGTTTCCAGTAGTCCCACATGGCGAGGTTGTCGGCGTGCGGTCCCCAGTTTTTGATAAGCTGCATAGAGTATGCATTTTCGGGTGTGTTCAGTGCGCTCATGGTATCGCGTTTGCCGACTTTGCCGAATTCATAACCGAGGATAGCAATGTGAATGATGACATTTTTTGCTGCTTTCATTGTTTTCGGCGGGTCGTAAGTGTGCATATAGGCAAAAGTACGGATGAAAATATCGGGATATTCTTTGGCTATTTCATTGGCGATATAGTTGATAAAGTCAAGCTGCGGAGCTGAATAAGCTCCTCCTTCGCGTTCGGCAATGGCATTGCATCCATCGCATTGGCAGAAGCTGTGGACATCATTTGCGCTGATATCATAAATAACAGGCGGGGGGACATTGGCTTTGGCAGCTTTTTTGCGGTCTGCCCGTATGAATCCGCGCAGGATTTCAAGCACCTGTTTACGGGTTTCGGGATTGGTCATGCAGAGTTGACCTTTGGCGTCGGTCAATCTGCCTTTGCCTTTGATGAGCGCGAACATTTCCGGTTTTGGTGATTTGAATCTGCTGCTGTAACGGTTGAACGTGTGGTGGGGGGCAGGGGAGCCGACAAGAGAATAATCAGCGGTTTCGGGCGTGCCGGCGGACTGACTTTTGTTGCGCGCTTTGAAAACATGGGAAATATGCTGCCAGTCCAGAGTGTCATAAATATGGCGGACGCGGAAATACGGTTTGCCGGTTATATCGGCATTGGATGGGAGTTTGAAATTTTTGTTTTCCGGAATGGAGAAATTGAATTCATCGAACCAGCGTACACCGGCGAATTTTTCCAGAAATTCATAAATGCTGTGCAGCATGCCTTTGGGATCGGAACCGGTGAGGACGAGAGAATCAGAGTCGAGAGAGAGGATGCGCCATTCTTCGGGGAATTTCAGATTTTTGGCGGCATTTTTGCCTGCGGTTGTGTTGCCGAGAAAGATTACCGGGCGTGAGTTTTTATAATCTTTTTCGCAGACAGTTTTCACATTGGAAGCAGTTATTTTGCGGAGATGCAGCGCGAGTTCATCGGCGGCGAAGTTGTCGTAACTTGCATATTTGTCGGGCTTGACGATGGTGAATGATGCCATGAGTGTCTGCATCAATATAAAAAAAACGGCAGCGGCATAGATTTTTGTTTTCATAAAAGTTTCTTTCTGAGTTATTGTTTATAACAGTGTATTTTTTTTATTTGAAATAATACAGCGTAAATGTTGTTTTGTCAAGTTTAAAAGAGTTGAAAAACAGATTTTATAAAGAAATATCCCGCTGTTGCATTGGCAATGGCGGGATAAAGTTGTTAAAAAGCAAGTTTTTGTTTTTTGTGTAATGAATCAATCTTCAAATTCGACAGCGGTCATGCTGTAACCTTTGAAATACGGAACTGTGAAGTTTATGTAATTGCCGTCTATGGCAAAATCAAGTTCTTTGCAGTCGGGGCAACTGTAAACTTTTTTGACTTTTCTGCCGTCAAGACGGAGCTTGACATCCACATTGTACGCTTCGAGAGCCTCTTCAACAATGAGCATTTCTCCTCGCATTTCCGGGATGTAGTTCAGGAGATGAACCATTTTTCTGGATGGTTGTTCGCTGACAAAAACTCTGCCGAAAGATGGAAGTTTGTTACTGACTTTGATCATCGGTTCAGCCAGCAGGTGATCCAGCATCATTTTCATTACATAACGGAGTTCGACAGACGCCGCTTTGAAATAACCGGCAAAAAGTTTACCGGAACAGTAAGCAACTTTTTCTGCAAGAGTGATAAACGGCAAATCGGTCGGCTGTGCCGGAGGGGTGTAGAAACATGAGTAAATCCCGTCAAAACCTTTGTTGTAATACGGTGCAACAATATTGGATGCAACAGTTGTGCCGTTGAGAGCTTCAACATTTATACAGTTTGTGTTGGGGGCAAGCGGCAGTTCCGGAGTTACATCTTTGTATTTTTCTGTCATGCAGAAGTAGGCAGGATCGAATGTTGAATCAGATTTGAACTTGACGCCCCATTCTTTCTCAAATACAAAATTTCTGCCGTCTGCATCCAGACCGGATGTTCCGGTGGCGATGACTTTGCCGCCTTTTTGGAAATGGGCGGAAAGTTTTTCGCGGATGTTTTCATCAATGATAACATCGTCTGCGAGGATGAGCAGATCGTATTTGCTCCAGTCGTTGAGAGGGTCAATGCAATCAAACTGCATATTGAGTTCAGAAAGCATACGGATCGCGGCTTTTGAGGTTTCAGTAACCGTCATTGTGGGGAAAACGAGGGCGCAATCAACGGGATTTTTTGCTTCATCGAACCATGGTTCGTATTGTTTGATTTTGCCGTAAATGCGGGTAAGGCTGTTTACGATGCCGCGGTAATAAGTCCCATTGGGGATGAAGTGATCTCCGATATTCGGACGCATACCATTGGCAAGTCCGAAAAAGAGGTCGTATTCAATAGCGGCATCGGTACGCAGACTGCCGAAATCGCCCCAGTTGTAGAATCTGCCGGTCATATTGAGTACGGGTTCATTGTTTTCGGTCAGAGTGCGCAGATTGCGGGCTTTGGCAGGCAGCCAGTCATACCCCCAGCAGGGGACAGTCGGCAGACATTCACATTCAAGGTATGAACCGTATTTGAGGTTGTTTCTGCCGGAAAGTCCGAGGCAGAACATCAGCAGACCGTCGCGACGCGGCTGAACGATTTCCGAAATATCACGGGCCAGGCGCTCATCTGACAGACGGGCAAATTTCTTCTGATCTTCTGGATTTTTTGGGTCCATTCCGAGTTTGCGCATACCTTCAACACAGTGTTTGCATACGCAGGGAAAAGCGTTGAAACTGTCAAACAGGAATCCGGCAACAGGATATTTCTCCTTGACTTCACGAATCAGGCTGAGGAGGTAGTCGCGGTAGGGGGAGTTGACACACATTATACGCATGTACGGGGTGATATTACTGTCGAGGACATATTTGTGAAAAACTTTATCATCGGGAGTGACTTTGCACCATTCCGGATGCTGCACTCCGTTTTCGTCGCTCAAGCCGCAGTTGAAGTAGGCGGAAACTTTGATATTTCTTTTTGAAAGTGCGTTGAAAACTTCACCGAAAAGGTCATGACCTTCTTTGAGTGAGGGGTGGCGCACTCCTGTTTTTGTGTCATAATAACAGAATCCCTGATTGCATTTGGCATGGAAGCCGACGAGGTCGGCGCCGATCTGTTGAATATCATCAGCAAATTTTTCGGCATCAAAGCTGTGTCCGACATCAGGACAGCATTTCTGGGTGTGATTGTCAAAAAAGAGGATGTATTTGGGTTTGTTCATGATTTTTTCCTGTAAAAATAAGTTAACCGTTTAGTTGTTTGAAATTAATATAATTCCTTGTATTTATAAATGCAAATATCATAATAAAAAAATAATGATTTTTGATAATTTATTTGAAAAAATATTTTCCTGTACTATCTTAATGCAAAGTATTTGAAAAGGAGATATTATGAAGCTGCTAATGAGAATTGCAGCAGTATTGGTTTGCTGCTGTTGTACGGCATCCGCTGCGGGAAAAAGCCGTATGCCCGCGAGTCCGTATGCCAAAAATGTTAAGCGCGTAAGCTCCGGTGATGTTTATATGAGGATCAAAAGTGAGAAACAGAAGGGGGAAACATGTAATCCTACTTCAATGTCGATGATCCTTGATTATTACGGTATTTATGTGAGTTCCGCCAGACTCCGCCGGGACAGCGAAAAAAATAAAAAACGCGAGGACCGCAAAGCCTATATGTTCAGTTCATATTTGATGGGGCAGCTCAAAAAATACAAAATGCAGATGCTTTATATTCCGATGATGAAGGATGCTGAAAATGAAGTTTTTGAATCTGTAAAGCGGGCAATTGACTGCGGAATACCTCTGCAATGGCTGGTGGATTTGCTGCTGGCTCCCGATTATGATATCAAAAAAAAGCAAAAAGAGTATATCATTGAAGAAAACGACGGCGATGGCGCACATGTGCGTGTATTTCACGGATATCATTTAAACATGAAAACGAAGAAAATTGACAGTTTTATTTTTTCTGATTCATGGGGGGGGAAACAGCGCAAAAAAAATATAAAAATTGCTGATGTTGCCAAAATGACAAATGGTTTTTATCTGATCGTTCCGGAAAGAATCAACAGGAAGATTATAAATTACATATATGAACCAATCGCTGATAAGCTTAAGGAAAAGGAGATTGTGTTATGAAAAAAATCATGATGCTTTGTGTAATGTTTGTGTTTGTATGTAATGTTTTTGCCGCTGACGGTATCGTGCCTGCCGGAGTAAATGTTTCAATCCGTTATCAGTATCAGAAACTCTCTGCCGGCAACAGCAGTAAAAATAGCAGAAAAGATAAAGAAAAATGGACTTCTGCATCAGTCACTCTCCGTGATTTTCTGACCGAGAAAGCGATGATTGAAGAAATCAGACGCCGCAATCCTGATTGTATGGTCAGGATTCTTGCGGCAGACCCGGGAGAGGATAAAGTTCTGGTCGTGCGCTATAAAATGCTCAACAAGGACAATAAATGGGAAACTCATAAAACTGTTTTGACCAATGCCCTCACAATGTCAATGGCAAAAAATCAGATATTGGCAAAAAATCAGGATGCGAAAGTCCGAATCTTGAGCATGATGAAAAAAAATAAATAAAAACTCAGATTTTATCGCCGGATCTGTCAGGTAAGCTGTCAAGCCGGGAAAATTGAAAAAAGTCAGTATTGAGCGAGCATTTGCTGCAGTTTTTCTTTGAGTTCCGATTGCAAATTGGCGGGTTCAAGGAGTTTTACATTGCCTTCCTGCGAAAGAATGAATGGAAAAAGTACCTCTTTTGATACTGACGGAATTTCCACAGTGCCGTCATCATGGATGACTTGATGGGTATGCAATGGAGCGGATTTCATGCAGTCGAGGGCATGATTATTGGCATGCAGTCTGACATTGTTGATTTTTTCAAATCCGAGGAAATCATCCGGATTTACTGAATTTATGATCTCTTTGTCAGATTCAAAATTCCACTGCATGAGTTCAGCTTTTTTTATCCGGAGCAGAGCGAATGTGCGGGGCTGATTTTTCATGCGGCAGAAACCTTTGGTGTACCATGAATTGTTGAAAAATACCAGCGTGTGCGGTTCGATAATGCGTTCTGTAACTTCTCCCAGCCTGTCTGCGTAGGCGATTTTTACGCATTGATTGGTCTGCCAGCCGAGAAAAAGTGTCTGAAAAATTTCCGGATCAATGTTGGCGTAAAGACCGGACAGAATGTTCAAACTATCCATATTTGCGCTGTCGAGGAAATCCGGATTATTGTTCTGGAGCAGGTAATCGACGGCATTGCGGATTTTGTTTTTTAATGGGGCGGGGAAGATTTTTTCTGCGATTCTGGCACCGACTACAGCAGCGAGCATTTCGTTTTCGTCGAGCAGAGCGGGGGAAATAAAATCCCATCCGTGATGTTTCAGATAATAACCGTTGCGGGCGCGGTCAAAGGCGAGGGGGCAGCCGAATTCATTTTCGAGGACTTTCATATCCCGGAGAATAGTTTTTTTGCCGCATTCGATATCCAGATTTTCTTCAATGGCGATCCGGCGGAATTCTTTGACGAGGGTTTCGGAGTTGGGGTAACGGTTTTCTTTGAGCAAGGCGGCAATCCGCATCAGGCGGTGCATTTGTGATTTTTGCATCGGCATAAGTATTTTCTCCGTAAAAGTCAGATTTTTTTGTTGTAAAAAAACAGACAGGACGCAAAATGTCCACTTGCTTGTAATATATTACCGGCATAAACAAAATGCAACCGGTAAAATGAAAGGATTTTGTATTATGTGGAAAAAAATTGTCAAATTGTTCCGCCGTGACCGTGCCGTTATCGTTTGCAAAGTTCCAGTGCAGGCGTATTTTTATCAACCGGAATTGCCGATGAAGTGAAGTTTATAAAAAATCATTCCGCTTGAAATATCGATTGATTTTTTTATTCTGTTTTATTGAAAAATTTTTTTAAACTGATATATTAAGACAGAATGTGTAAAAGGAGACAGATGAAAACTTACGGGACAGATTTTATTATCGGGTTTGATGCATCTCCCGTAACGGGGCGAAAAACCGGAGTTGAATATTATTCTCTGCAGCTTTACCGGGCTTTAAAAGAGGTACTCGGCAGAGAACATATTATTGCTTTTTCCAATCAGCCTGTTGCAGAGATTCCTGAAGCAAAAATTTATCCGTCAAAACTGCCTCTGGTTCTCTGGCGGCAGTTGATTCTGCCCGGAGCTTTGAAGCGCAACAGGGTTTCAACATTGCATTCTCCGGTTACAGCGATTCCATTTTTTGCCGCTTGTCCGGCAGTGGCGACCGTTCATGATTTGAGTTACCGTCTGGCACCGGAGGGGGTGAGCTGGAAATATCGCTGTTTTCAGAAATTGAATTGTTTTATTGCAGTTACCGGCAGTGAAAAAGTTGTAACTGTTTCAGATACGACACGACAGCATTTGTGCCGTTATTATCCGGCATGGCAGGAAAAGTTTACAGCTGTGCTTTCCGGAGCATTGGCAAATCCGCTTGTTGCGGAAGTCAAAAACAGTTCCGGTCATGACGGGTGTCCTTATTTTGTCCAGATCGGCAGACTTGATAAACGCAAAGAACCTTTGACAAGTCTGGAGGCATTCAAGCGCTCCGGAGTGTACAAAAATTACCGCTTCATGTTGATCGGTTCGCCCGGAAATGAAATGGAAAATATAACTCAATGGCTGAAAGAAAATCCGGAAGTTGCCGAAAGAGTTTCTTTGTCCGGTTATCTGTCGGAAAATGAGGTGTATCAGGCATTGGCAAATGCAGATGCATTGCTGTATCCATCCCGCGATGAGGGGTTCGGCCATCCGCCGTTTGAAGCCTTATCGCTTGGAACATTGCCGATAGTGAGTGATATTCCGGTTTTGTGTGAATTGTTGCAGGATGCGGCTGTTTTTGTGCCGTCCGGCAATGCGGATGTACTGGCAGACGAGATGAAAAAACTGGCGGCCGGCAAAATTGACATCGCCGGAATATTTTCTGCCGGAGAGAAAAGGTTGAGTGCCTTGCAATGGCACAAAACTGCAGAAAAAATCATTGAGCTTCACAGCGGATTGTGCCGTAAACAGGAGAAATCAAAATGAAAATCGCAATAGAAGCCAATTTGTGTGCGGCACAGGAACAGGCAACCGGACTTGGCGTTTATACTGATCAGCTGTTGAAAGCATTGCCGGAAGTACTTGAATCAGAAGATCATATTTATCTGCTCCACGCCCGCAGAAAATGGAACGGACCGGATTATGGAAAACAGTTTGAACCACTTTCTTATGCGGCTGGAACATCGCAGTTTGTTTCAATCAGTTTTGCATTGCGTCAAGTTTTGAAAAAGCTCGCTCCTGATGTGTTTCATGTTACCTGCAATGCGGGTTCGCCGCCGGTGTCGCCGGTTCCGGTGGTTACGACAGTGCATGATCTTTTTTCATTGAGATCCGGAGGCGTGCCGTGGAAAACCAGAATGTTGATGAGACTTCTTTTTCATTGGACCGTCAGGAACAGTTCATTTTTCATCAGCAATTCGGAATATACCAGACAAACAATGATTGATTACGGAATTGCACCGGAGAAAATACAAACGGTTTATCTTGGAACACAAATGGACTTTGCTGCGGAAGCTATGCATAAAAGATTGGCATCGCAACCTTATTTTTTGTGTGTCGGTGCATTGGAAGCGCGCAAAGGACAGCTTATGCTTGCAGAAGCATATCTTTCTGCGCTGCAGATTGATCCGGATTTGCCGGATTTGTATTTCATAGGGAGTGACCGCGGCAGCGGGGAAGGGATATTGCGAATGGCAGAGCGGACTCCGAAAATGAAATGGTTGAATTTTGTTTCAAAAGAAGAGCTTATTGGTTATTACCAAAATGCTTCAGCGTTTGTGTTTCCGTCCTATGAAGAGGGGTTTGGGATTCCGGTTGTAGAGGCATTGAAAGCCGGATTGCCGGTAATATGTTCAGATATTCCGGTGCTGCGGGAAGTTGCGGGGCAGGGTGGATACTTTGTGAAGCCTGAAGCTGCATCTTTCTGTAACGCGCTGCTGCAGTATTCATCCGGGGCGATATCATTTCCTGAAGCGGCGCAATTGAGAATGGAAGTTGCCCGTTTTGACTGGCATGAAACAGCCCGTCAGACATTTCGTATTTATCAGCAGGCGGCAGGGAACTGAATCAATCTTTGCAAATGCTTCAGGACAATGGACATAGCAGTTCTGCTTAATGTGAATTGTTCTTGATGAGGTTGGTTTATCTGCCGCTGCGGTTCAGCAGATACCAGTTTTTTGATACATTGTAGCGGCTGTTCAAAATTCTGTTTTCGGTATAAACTATTTCATCTTTGCCCCATACTACCAGATGGTATGCCAATATATCACGGTTGCCGATGCCATCAAGCGGTATAGTGATTTTGTTTTCGGAAAAACCGACTTTTGACCCATGTACATAATGGGATGAATTTACAACATGACGGGAACTGGATATAGCCTGTTCAAACATCAAGGCTTCGTTATAAGTTTTTGTGCTTTTGATTTTGGCTGTTGACGGATAGCAGTACAAATACATCGAACGCCCGCTGGTGTGTCCAGCCGCGGTCAATACATAGAGATAAAAATATGGAACCTTTATATTTTTATTCTGATTCTTTTTGGTTTTCATCTGGATGCTGTGGGTAAATGAGATCGAATTTACATTTTTTGAATCTCTTTTGCCGCGTTTTACGGTTGTACCTTTTAAGTTCAGAGGGACTTTCATATTATTGACTGTAACATCATAATCCGAGGTGTTGTCCTCAAAGGCAAGATTCATGTTGATATCATTGTCGTAATATTTGATCATCCGTGACAGCGGCATTGTTTTAGTGGTTTTGCCGATTTCAAAGGTGATGATATTGCGGTCAATGGAGATGATTTCTATTTCGGAAACGAATTTTTTTTCGTCATTTGTACCTTTGTAGATGATTGTACCGCCGAAAACAGGCAGAGTGCATATTGCAGCAAGGAATCCGGAGAATATTTTTTTCATATTATTTTTTTCCTTTCTGTGTCGGCATTGCGGCCTGAAGTTTCTGTGCTTCAAGCATGGCAAAGTGTTGTTTTATTTGAGTAATGATTGAGCTGTCGGTCATGTAACTCAATGCTGTTTCATAATCGAATATGCCGAGTTTGTATTTGTCCAAAAGGCATTGATCCATGGTACACATACCGCTTTTGCTGCCGATTTGCATTGAGGCTTTGAGCTGATGTGTTTTGCCGTCGGCAATCAAATTGCTGATTGATGAAGCATTGGTCATGATTTCATAGGCGAGGGTGAGTTTGCCGTCAGCCGCCGGAATAAGTTTCTGGCAGATGATGCCGCGCAGACTGCCGGCGACCATGGTGCGGATCTGAGCCTGCTGTGCGGGCGGGAAAACATCCAGAATACGGTTCAATGTACTGCCGGCATCATTTGTGTGCAAGGTACCGATGACCAAGTGACCGGTTTCTGATGCGGTGATGGCGTTTTCAATAGTTTCCAGGTCGTGCATTTCGCCGATAACGATGATATCGGGGTCTTCACGCAATGCGCCCTTCAATGCGGAGCGGTAACTGTTGGTATGGACTCCAACCTGTCGTTGGGTTACTTGGCATGATTTTGAAATTTGCAGAATTTCGATGGGGTCCTCGACGGTGATGATGTGGTCCTCGCGTTTGGTATTGAGGATGTCGATCATGGCGCCGAGAGTGGTTGTTTTGCCGCTGCCGATTGGACCTGTCACCAGAACAAGGCCGTTTGTATAGTCAAGCATTCTGCCGATAGTATCAACTGCCCCCGGCAGGAATCCGAGTTCTTCGAGTGAACAGATATGGTCGGGGACAATACGGTATGAACCGGCGATGCCGTCTTTGTGCTGCATAACAGCTACACGGAAGCGGTCGGTACCGATTTCAAGGGCGTAGCTCAAGTCCTGATTTTCGTTGAATTTTTCATTTTGTTCAGGAGTGAGGAGTATTCTGTTCATGCGGTCAGATTCTTCGGGGGTGATGAGATGGTCGCTGAAGCGCTGGATATTGAGAGATTTGCGCATGAAAGGATAGCTCATGGCGGAAATATGCATGTCGCTGGCGCCCAGCTGACGGAGTTGAGTCAGCAGAAGACACATCAAATCTGCGACTTCCTGATCGCTCATTGCGCTGATGTTGTCCAGTGAAGGAAGATCGGCAAAAGTTATATCCGGAGCAGCGGGGGCAAAAATTTCAGGAGAAGTTCCGGTTTGCGCCTGTTCCACGGCAAAATCAATGACTGTCTGAATTTGCTGCAGCAGACTTTCCGCCTGGGCGGCATCCATACTTTGAGCCAGATTGTCGAGCAGAGTTTGAGCGTAGGTTGCGAGGTCGGGTGCGCCGAGCTGGTCGTGAAGCTGAACGCACGAATCAACATCGGTTATTTCGTTTGATACGAGGGCATAAATAAACCATTGAACATCAAGATTCATTCTGAAATCCTTTCTGAAAATTCTTATAAAATAATTTTTGAGCAAATATAGTACATAATTAGAGAAAATGCAATTTATTTTTATAAAAAAAAGAAAAAATTAACTCCGGAAAAGAAAACAGAATGACATTGACTGCTGATAATAAAAAAACTGCTGTGAAACAATGCGTTCCACAGCAGTTGTGAATCAGAAAAATTCAGAGAGATTTGAGAGAAATGCTCATGCTGTATCTGACTGTTTCCAACGGTGCGATTTTGCGTGCGCGTCCTGCTTCGATCTCTCCGGCGCGTCCTGCGAGCAGTGAATTGGTGGGTTCGATACCGCAGACATATCTGCCTTTTTCAAAAGATTTCCACTGGGCAATGAACGGAAGTTCATCAGCATCAGAGGAGATAATTGCCTGGAGTTTTGATTTTTCATTGGTCAAAATTGCAGTGCAGTAATTATTTGCATCCGGTTTGACGATGTGAAAGAATACCTCTTCCGGGACATTTGCTGTCGGCGCCGGCATGACAGAATATTTGTCAATATTCTTTTTTGCATCATCATTGCGTGGGATAACTTCGGCATCATCGCTGGAATAGGTAACATTTTCATCAATCAGCGGGTATCCGAAGTTGCAATGGTAAAGCATGACGAGGTAATCATCATACGGACCGAGATTTTTCACTTCATCATCAATATAAATGGTGTTGTCACCCATAAAAGCTGTGATCGTACGGCGCAGACGGAGATTTTCTCCGAACATTGATGCTTCGCGCAGAAGTCCGGATATCTGCAGTCTGTATTTGCCGTCAACCCATTCGCATTGAACTGAAAGTTGTTCGGCTGAACTCATATTTATTTTGCCGTGAAGCGGCTGATCGCCTTCGGGACCGCCGGTGTGACGCATACCGCATGGAGTCATCAAACCACCCTGCCAGTCGGCAAGGAAGTTCAAATTTCTGCCGTCGGAGTAGCCGCGCGGGCTTCTCCATGCGACATTGACACCGTTGATTGAACATTCAGTAAGTCCCATGCCGCGGTCGGCGGCAACGACAAAATGCAGACCAGATCCGTTATCGGCCTCTATCAGTCTGCAGCCTTTGCCGTCGCCCTCATCAAGGATGAGGGTACGGGCATAAGCCAGCTGATCCATGTCCGCGATGTAAGACATGAGTTCAGATTCTGATTTATTGGCAAAATTATTTTTCATAGGTCAAAGCATCCAGCAGATTTTGGCGTTCATTTTCGGGATAAGATTCTGACAGCAGAGTGAATGCATACATTGCGGCAGCATTTTTTGCATTTTTGATAAGCAGTTTGGGCTGAACATCCTGTGAAAGACACATACGGATCGCGCCGATTGAGCGGTCGTTCCATGAAAGTTTGCGGTCGAGGTCGCGGATGATGCGGTCAACGCTGTCGGCGAGATTGGGGGAAACCATACGCTCGATGAGTTCTTCTGCCCATGCGTTGAAAACTTCGGGTTTGAAGTAATCGTCAATACCGGCGAATTTTTTGCAGAGGGCGGCACCGCATTCATTGATGAGGAGGTTTTTGACTTCCTGCATTGCTTCAGGGAATGCTGCGACTTCGCTCATGTAGGTGCAGCCGCGCTGTTTTGCCATCATGCCGAGAGCGAAATGGCTGGCGTTGTGGCCGTAAAGTTTTGCTTCTTCAAAAGGATAGAGATCCTGTTTGGGATAAAGTCCGACAATACCGACATTTTCGATACCGGGAGCGGATGAGGTGTAAATGGTGCAGAATTCTTCGACCAGATGACCTGCATCAAGACCGGGGGCGAGGGGGGGCAGAGTGGGATTTTCGGCAGTTTTGAAGATTTTGCTCATTTTGCCGATGACGGTATCGAGGTAATAAGTATTCGGGAAGTCGGCGTTCATGGTGTTTTTGAAATCGTCGGCAGCGGTGGTGCTGTTTTCTGAAGTGTAAACATAACGCTGAGCTTCGGGAGCGCGTTCAAAACCTTCTTTCAGCCACGGCACGCAGAATTGATAAAATTTGGTGGCGGGCAGGGCGGTATTGATAGCGATAGCTTTTGCTGCGTAATCTTTGAGGATTTCCAAATCTTCCGGGACGGAAGGATTGTAGATTTCGACTTTGTCATAAGTGTTGGTGACGATGCCTGAAGCATTTGAGGTATTGACAGTGATGCTGCCTGCTTTGCGGATGGCATCGACCATTGTGGGGTTGACTTCTGCGATAACGATTTTATCAAAGTTGCCTTTGCTGGCGCCTGCGACGAAGATTCCGGTCTGGATAGGACCGCAACCGATTCCTAAAAAGATTTTTTCCATGATTAAAACTCCTTGGGGACATCTCTGTAAGGTCCCTTTTTGATTTGTTGTATAATTTTTTCTATTTCAACGGCGCCGCCGGATGCGGTTGCCGATTTGAGGTTGAAGAATGAACTTGCCGCGCCGAGTTTCAGTATTTCATCAAGCGGCATATTTTCGTGGATACCGTAAAGAATGCCGGCGCAGAATGCATCACCAGCACCATTGCTGCCGACGATGTCGGCGCGGTCGATCAGAAATGACGGTGCGATATAAACATTGCGGTCTTTGTCGATGGCGGCGGAACATTCCGGCATGTGGAAAATGACACAGTTTGAAACACCGGCATCCATGAATGCATGAAGTGCTTTTTTCATGTTGTCGAAATCGAGAGAATCATCTTCTCTGCGGATTTCAATATCAAAAGTATTGCCTGCTTCGATTTCATTGATGGCGAGGATATCGATGTATGGCAGCGCGGCGTGGGTGACGCGTTTGAATTTATCTTTGCTTTCGGAAACAAAATCGACCAGAGTGAGTATGCCTTTTGACTGTATTTCTTTCAGAAGTCTGGCGGCGGGAGTGCCGTATTCGGGATCATCGGAGTCGAGTTTGTCGAGGAGCAGGAGATAGCCGAGATAGAAAATTTTGGCATCTATATCAATTTTGCTCAAATGTTCGTAGCTGAGTTCTGCATTTGCTCCGCGGCAGTGAAAAAATGTGCGTTTGCCGTCTGCGGACATGACATCGGTAAATGATGTCGGGACATCGCAGCGAGCCATGAAACGCGCATCAATATTGCGATTTGCAATTTCCTCTATGAGATAGTCGCCGTAAGCATCCCGTCCGATCATGCCTGCTGCATAGAGCGGAATACGGTCTGTCATTGCGGCAAGGTCAAAGAGAACATTGCACGGACCGCCGCCGCCGCCCTGTTCGATGGCTTTGATATTGCACAATTCGCCTTCTTTCGGGAAACGGTCAAGAGTTTTTACTGTGTCAACCAGCCAGTTGCCGGCACCGATGATACCTTTTTTTTCCATAATTCAAACCTCGTTTTTTTTGATGTTTACTTATAATAGACCTTAAAGAGAAAAAATCAAGCCTCAAATGTCAGGAAAAATGATAAAAATAATAAAGATTCTATTGAAAAATCGCCAAAGTGTAGTATTTTTATATAAATGTATATTTTTTTACGGACAGGAGTTTGCTTTGTCAAAACATCGTATATTTTTTATTTTTGCAGTTGTTGCGGTTGTTTTTGCCATCGGAGCGCAGTTAAATGCTGCCTCCGGCAACAGTTTGTTGTCTGATTTTAAACGCATCCGCGCAGATAAATGGTCATGGAATGCCAATAATGTGATACTTGAGGGAAATGTTGTTGTTCCTTCCGCCAATTTTCATATCATGGCGGACAAAGTTATCCTCAATACCGAGAGCCGCGATGTCGAATGTGCCGGTAATGTAAGGCTTTTTGCCCGCAAAGTCAGCAAAACAGCACTCAGCAATGAACAGCTTGCGGAGCTGCGTCAATACCCTGATGTCGTCGTTGAGGTGGAGGATGTTTCATACAATTCAGTCGGCAAACAGTATGTAAATGCGTTGGTTTATTATGTTACAGACAGAGTGTCGGCCGATAAACTTTCCGGTAATCTGATCAGCGGTTATCTGAGTATGCAGAATGTGCGCTGCAAGTCTGATAATTTTGCTTTGAAAGCGGAGAGCGCGGTGCGTAAAGCCAACGGCGATATAGATTTGCATAATGCCGATTTCAGTTCCTGTGAATATCTGGCAGAAGATAATGCCCACTATTCGATATCTGCATCGGAGCTGCAGCTGCGTACATATCAGGACAATGGTTTTGATATAAAAAATTATGATTTCTCAATCGGTGAACACAGCATTTTTGCCAAAAATGCATTTGTAAATATTTACGGAGTGCCTGTTTTGTGGCTGCCGCTTTTCTATAAGCCGAAAGATGAAAATCCGGGACTTTTTGATTTTACGATCGGTGCAACCAGCGATTGGGGCTTCTTTATCGCCATGAACAAGGAAATAAAGATAAGTGAATATCCCTACGCTGCTGTCAATATTCTGGCGGATTATTATGTCAAACGCGGGTTCGGTTATGGTGCGGAAGTGAATTTTTCAACAGAAAATTCACGCAGCAACCTCTTTGCTTATGCGATTTATGATATTGATCCTGAAGAGGGTGTTGATATGGATGACAGCCGTTTCAAACTGCCTTATTTCCGTTTTGATGTCCGCTTCAGCAATGTCAGTCATATCACTCCGACATTGGATTTCAGAACTCATATTGAATATTTAAGCGATCCATACATGCAGTATGATTATTTCCGTACCAATTATGACAATGATCCGGAACCGGCATCATATGCTGCATTGGAGAAATATTTTGAAAATGCGACTGTGTCGTTGTATTCGCGGGTCAGAGTCAATGATTTCTCCAACACAGTTCAGAAATTGCCGGAATTCCGTATTGATGTGCCGAGAATGGAAATTTTCAATACCGGATTGTATTATCAGGGCGAACACAGTTTGTCATATAATCTGATGAGATGGCGTCATTATGACAAGCCGCGCCGTGTTTACAATTATATTGATACTGCCAATTATGAATCTATGCGTCTGGATACGGTCAATTTCCTGTATTATCCTTTCAAAATATTCAATATCAATATCATTCCGCGCGCGGGTGTGCGTTTTACCTATTATACAGACAGTTCCCACCGCGGTATAGACTGGGTTGATTTGAATGAGATGTTTATTGCCAATGATATTGAGGGAAATTTTCCTGCCGATGTCGTTAATTATGACAGAAAAGGCGGTGATCGTGTGCGTTTTATCGGTGAGTTCGGATTTGAAGCAAATACCAAAATACACCGTACCTTCAATAATATCCGCAGTGAATTTTTCAATATTGACGGCTTGAAACATGTTATGGTTCCATATGTCAATTACACCTATATTCCGGAGCCGACAGAGGATCGTGATCATCTTTATTATTTTGATGATGTTGACCGTATTGAGCGGCAGAACTTTTTCCGGTTCGGTTTGGAAAACAGACTTTATACCCGATCTGACAACAGATTGCTGAATACATTGCGTATGGAGAACTTCTTTGATTTGCATATTGCCAATAAAGAGGGCTTCAATCATGTCGGCGATTTCTGTACCAGATTGAGTGCTTCCCCGCTGAAAGGTTTGGAGATCAGTACATTGTTTGCAATCAATGCCGGAGATAATTTCAAGGATCGCCAGGATTCTTACCGCAACGGCAGATTTGTCGGCCGCAAAGGTATCAGCGGACGCTGGCTGAACCGCTGGACATTGTCATTGCGTTACGAACCGATAGAAGACTTTATTTTCACTATGAGTTATGTTTACCGTGACAATTATTCAATCCGCAATGCATATTCCATGGGGTCAACATTGTCTGATATTGAATCAGGAAGTGCATTTGACAGATATTATTTCGGGCGCACACAGCAGTTGAGTTTCGGCATTGGAATTCCGGTTACTCCGGACCGCCGGACCCGTGCGACATATCAGATCATGTATGATTTTGAGGCGGGATTCATCCGCAGTCAGAGAATTGGCATTACGCATCAGTTCCATTGCTGGGAGTTTGCAGTTATTCTGGCTCAGTCAACCGACTATGAGGATCGCAAAAAGGATCATGATTATTCGCTGTATGTCAGCGCGACTTTGAATGGCGTCCGCAATCCTCTTTCGCATATAAAAGGTGAAATGCCTGGCAAATACCGCGATTTGAGCAAAAGCAGAACAATCGGTGGTTTCTGATGCAGAAAAAAGGTGTGATGTTTCCGTTGCTGGACGGGATATTGCGCGCAATGGATGAAATTGATAATTGCCGCGCGTCTCTGGATGATATACTTGACAATAAACATCTGATAATCCCTGAAATGCGCCGTACTGTGGCACATTGGCTTTTCAGTATATACCGTTACCGTTTGGATATAGAGCATTATATCCGTGTTTTTGCTCGGAATGGGACAATAAAAAATGCGCTTTTTAAATTATCGCTGGCAAGTCTGGCGCATTGTGCTTTTCAAAATAGTATCGCCCGCGAAAAAAGTGTGAATGCTTTTGTTGAATATGCCAAGGTCAATATCGGATTGAGCGAGGGGCGTTTTCTTAATGCATTGTTGCGTAAATTCTGCCGCGAAGAAGTGTTTTTTTCTCCGCGTCTGACTAAATGGTGCCGCAAAAAATGGCTTGAAAATTACGGTGATGAATTTCTCAATCAGGCAATGGCAATTCTGAAAACAGAGGCTGAACCGGTTTTCCGGCTGCGTGAAAAATTCAGTGCAGAGGGGCTGGATGCAGAACTTTTTGAAACTGAAATCTTGACAAGATTTAAATTTTACCGCACAAAATCGCTTGATAAATGTATAAATTCCGAGTGTTTCAAAAAAGGCGGGATTTATATTCAGGATGCTGCAACCGGTGTGCCGGTTGAAATGGCGGCAAAATATATTAATTTTACAAATGGCAAGTTCATTGATGTTTGCGGCGCACCCGGCGGCAAGGCAATAATGTTTCATGACCTTTTTCCAGAATGGGAAATAACGATTGCTGATGTTTCAAAAAAGCGTCAGAACCGTACTTTGGATAATTTGAAACGCTGCCGTATCCGCTCCAAATTGCGCTGCTGCAATGCTGCTTCATGCGAATTTACAGAAAAATATGACGTCGTATTGGCTGATGTTCCGTGCAGCAACAGCGGTGTTTTCCGCAAAAGACCGGATGTGCTTTTCCGTCTGAATGATGCTGCGGTGGCGGAAATGGTGAAAATACAGCGGAGTATCCTTGAAAATATTTTTCCGGCAGTCGGTGCAGGAGGTTTGCTG
Organism: Victivallaceae bacterium; assembly: GCA_045538635.1. GTDB lineage: Bacteria > Verrucomicrobiota > Lentisphaeria > Victivallales > Victivallaceae > RGIG5270. Next base: position 4,838 of record JAZSRU010000146.1, on the reverse strand, counting down.
GTTTACAGTACCTGTTCGATAGAGCCGGAAGAGGATTCTGAACAGATTGCTGCATTTCTGGCGGCTCATCCGGGATTTGTACTGCTGGAGGAGAAACTTACATTGCCGAATGATGAGCATGATGGTTCGTATTGTGCATGCATGAGGAGGAAAGCATGATGCTGGTACTTGAGGGAGGCAGAAAAATCAGCCGTCGATCATGGTCGGCGTGGATTGGTTTGCTTGAATTTGTATTGGCATTTTCTCTTTACTATTATCCTGATTGGTCAAAAATTTTTCTGTTCATCCTGCCTCTTGTGATTTGCGGGGTGGGGGCAATAGAGTTTGGATATAAATATTTCCGCAAAAAAGACAGCGTGCTAAACCTCGTCAGCGGAATTGTTTTTGCTGCTGTTGGAATATATCTCTGCTTTCTCGGTCGCAAAACATTTATGGTGGGCGTGGCGATAATGCTCCTCGTCGATGCCGTCAGATTTTTTGCTTGCAGCCGTTCAGAAAATATCAGAATTTTTGAAAAATTGATTTTCATAGCCGCCGCTTTGCTGGCAGCATCATGGATGCTTCTTGTATTATTCAAAGGTTTGCATCTCTATTGGTCAGTGCGTGAATGTCTGGCACTCTATTTCACCGGTGCCGCCGTATTATCCTTTTTCCGCAAAAGATGATTGATTATAGACTGCGGCTCTCTCTGCTTGAGAGGATTGGGAAGTTTGGGAAGTTTGAGAAAAAGTACCGCCCCGCAGTCAAATAAAATCTGCGGAGCTGCTGCTCCGACCGGACTCATGTACTACACTCATTTCACGCGTCAGCGCATCTGTCAGCTTGACTGCAGCGCAGTCATGGGCAAACTCCCAAAACTCTCAAAACTCCCAAAGTTCTCACATTGTCCGCTATGTCCCTGCCGCCCGCATTACGGCTACTTGTCCCGCCATAGCCTTCGGCGACGGCGGATGTAACTCTCCTGGGAGCGTATTTTTTGTGATATGCAGCGTATTTTGAGTTGAAAAAAATCTGAAGTATGGTATATTAAAGAATTGTTATTTTTTTAATATTTCGGGAGATACAAAAATGGGATTTTTCAAAGATATGGCGCAGCAGCGCAAGGCGTTGTGGATTTTTGTTCCGCTTCTTGGGATGTATGTTTTTTCATATTTTCAGCGTTCGGCGGTGCCGGGGCAGATTTTCACTCAACTGTCAGCGGAGGGATTTTCTGCGGAACAGATCGCTACGATATCGGCATCGTTTATTCTGGTATATTCATTGTCGCAGCTGGTTGTAGGCATGCTGGCTGACAAGTTCAGCGGTATCAGAGTTGTGCTGTTGGGTGGTTTGCTGCTTGGTGTCGGTTCATTGGCAATGCCGATGTGCCGGAGTCTGGCTGGGATAAACTTCTGCCGTGTGATCATGGGGCTGGGGGGAAGTACGATGTATCTCTGTATGGTCAAGGAAACGGACAGACTTTTCGGACGCAAAAATTTTTCTGTTCTGCTCGGCATTATTTATTGTGTTGGTTATGTTGGCGGGATGTTCGGCACATTGCCGTTTGTCTGGCTGTGTCAGGTGTTTGAATGGCGCAATGTTCTGCTGGTTATTGGAGCGTTGTCGCTGTTGGTTTATCTGGTATTTGTCGGCGTGATTGTGGTACGGAGAGAACCTTTTGCACCGGTTTCAAAGATTCCGCTGACATTCAAGCCGCTGTTGGCTATTGCCGGAAATCCTTATTCGTGGCTGATGCTTTTCTGTTCGAGTGTGAATTTCGGAATGTACTATATAATTCAGTCGTTCTGCGGTAAAAAATTTCTTGAAGATTGCGGAAATTTCAGTTCGGAACAGGCATCTGCAGTTATTATGTTTCTGACATTGACTTGCATGGTAACGATTTCCGGAGTGGGAATAGTTATCAAAGTCATCGGCAACCGCCGCCGTCCGATGATGAGAACGGCATCAAGCATAAATCTTTTTTCGACGGTGTTGATGGTTGCGACTTTGTATTTTACATGGCTGCCGTCATGGTTGTTTGTGCCGGGGTATCTTTTGTATGCGTGTGCGTCTGGATTTGCGATGGCATACACGATGACGAGCCAGGAAATGAATTCCCGTGATTTGATGACAACGGCGACCGGCTTCAATAACATGGGTAATTACCTGTTTGTAGCAGTTGGTTCATGGGGTATCGGCAAATTGTTGGATATGTATGTTGACGGAGCGAAAATCGTTGACGGGGCAACAGTTTATCCGCGTGAAGCGTACCAGATGGTATTTCTTATCCTGCTGGGATTTTCAGTGGTGTCATTTCTGCTGATGTTCCTGGCTCCGGAAACCCGCGGACATTATCTGCATTTAAAAAGCAAATCATTGTAAAAAGGATTGTAATAAATCCAAAGAAAAACAGTTTCAGAAAGAACGGATTTCATTTTGTTTAAGGCAAATTTGAAATCCGTTTTTTTATTTTCAATTTATTCAGAAAGATTTGTTTGCGGATAAGTTGAATTATGTTTTTTTACCATAAAAAATAAAGGGAGTGAATGGTTTTTTCCTGATTGCGCCGGAGCTGAAATTCCGGAACCGGAAATCTGATCCAGAATGCTTCACAAATTTTCATGATTTGACCGTCCGGATTTCTGACGGTCAAGGTGCCGAAGTTGGAGAGCAGTTTGGTGATTTCCGGATTTTGCGGTTCTGAATTTTTGAGGATTTCAAGGAATTGTGGCGATTTTTCTTTGAGTGCAAAACGCAGGATAAGATCATTTGACTGGACTTGTGCGTAATGTTTTTTTGAAATATTTTCGGTGATTGCGGTTTCAAAAATGCCGCGGAATTCGATTTCTTCAGACAAAGTGCCGATAAGAAAATCCTGAAAATACAGTTCAGAGTTTTCAAAAATTATTTTGGACATGATGAGTTCTCCGGTCAGCGGATGGTTTTTACGGGGCGGGTTTTCAGCGCGATTTGCAAATATGCCTGCGCTCGGGGGGCGATCCATGCCGGATCGGGAGTGTTATATTTTCTGGAGCCGAATCCTGTAATGCTTTCAGAAGTCAACACAGAACCGTTGCAGCTGCGGCAGAGTTCTTCTGCGATGTGTATTGTCTGCTCAAAAATGGCAAGTTTGATAATCTGGTTTGCAGTATTGATTTCAGAGGCAAAAGAGTTGGCGTAAATGATTATGTCAGTTTCTGCGCGTTTGAAAATGGCATTTTTTTTGTCTGTATCCAGATTGCGCCATGCTTCGGGACGGAGCAGAGTGGAAACATAAGAATCGGTTTCATCAAAGAGAGTTGCAGCCATAATAAAATCCTTTATTTGAAATGGTTATAAAAAAAGGGGGAGTTTCCTCCCCCGTGTGTGAAATCAGCCTTTGAGAGCGGCAAGTGCGGTTGCGCTGGGCTGGAGATTTTTGATGCGGCAAAGACGCTGTTTGGCATTTTTGAATTCAAAAGTAACTTCGCCGAGAGCCATGCGTTTGATGCCGTCAAAGCCTTTCGGAGTTGCATCTTCATCGCAGATCGAACGCCCCTGAAGTGATGACAGACCGAAACCTGCAGGATCAATGATCCAGCTGTCAGTATCAGGCATGTCAGGATCAGCCATGATGATCATGCCGCGTCCGTTGATTTCATTGACAATCTGTGCGACATATGCGCCGCGGCGGTCATCTGAACGCAGAATCTGCAAATTCTGGCGGTATTCTGATGAGAGAACACGAGCCTGACCGGGAGAACAGAGAATCTGCATGGGATCGCCGCCTTCACTCAAAACTGCTTGTGCGGCATCATTGATCATGAAGCTGTCGAGAGTTTTGGCACCGGCATCAATAGCAAGTGCGCCTTCACCGCAGCCGAAATAATAAAGACCGCCTGCTTCACCTTTTACATTTTTGGCGGCTTCCACACGGCGGCCGAAAAGTGCCACGCGGTTGAGGTCGCGAGCCAATTCGTCAAGGGCGAAGCTTGTCTGACGGTTGAGCAGATTGTCAACATTGCCGAAAATATTTACCGCCAGAGCAGAACCGCTCAAAATGATATCTTTGCGGAAGATCTGAGTGCAGTTGTAATTGCCTGAACCGGCAATACCGGTTTCATCTCCGGAGATTGAACCTTCGCTGACCGGAGTTGAAACGATATTGAAGATGCCGCCATCTGATGGAATTGTTTCTGCATTGAGGTCAGAACCGTTTGCGCTGGCAAGTTCGATGGTGATGGAGGATGCAGTTTGGGTAGTAACGACAAAAAGAGCAGAGTCATCTTTGAAAGTCAGGAGAGTCCCGGGATGAACCTTTGCGCTGTCTGCGGCATTGACGGTAAGTACCCCGTTTGCAGCGGCAGAGGCATTGACTGAGCGGCCGGTGATCTGATCTTCGATCCACTCATGTTTCTGCTGTGTGGCATTTTCGACGGTGCGGAAATTGGAGATGAAGCGGGGTGAATCTTTGATAACGGTGGAGAGGATATCAGAGAGATCGCGTTTTTTGTTTTGGAAAGAGTAACTGAACAACATAAATAAAACCTTTCTTTGGTCAACCCCTGATTTCGGGGGCGTTGTTTAAGAGTGAGAGAATATCATTTTGCTGATAATCTTTTTTGAGATGGCTGCAATCACCTGTGTCAGCAGGGACACCAGTGCCTGACTGCAGTTTCAGTTTGAAAAATTTTGGTGTATCGTTTTGCAGTTTCAGCATGAAATTTCTGGAACTGTCATGGTCAGCAAGATCGACATTGTTGATTTTGCAGAGATACTCCAAATAACCTTTATCGCTGAAAGAATAAGAATCAGCGAGTTCTGCGACATGATTTTTGAAAATCATATCATCGAGGGATTTTTTAGCGCAATCCCTTTCT
>JAZSRU010000090.1:0-47854 GCA_045538635.1 Victivallaceae bacterium | reverse complement strand
GGCTGATTGCGCCCCCCTGCTACCCCCGCAAGGGGATGTCCACCCCCATTTTATGACGCTGGCGCGTGAGTGTCAGGCTGTTTTTCGGCGGAATGTTCGCTTTGTCCCTCCTCTTTTGGGATGAGTGACAAATCAAATCTTCCGCCGGATTAGCCACAATTGGGGGAGAGCAAGCTCTCTTTTTGTATGCTGTCACATTGGCATACCCCGTTGTAAAAATATACTTTGAGATTTTGCCAAGGCGATAGCAAATAAAAGGCGATGAAACGCCCCGCTCATTGCTGTCGCAATTCACTATACCCCAAACCCACTAATTTTTTCAAATTATCAGTCAATGTTTAGTACAATGCCTTTCTTTTTATTTTTGATCATCATATATTTGCGGTAAGCTACCGGCGGAAAAGAATAATATTTTTTGAACGATTTTGAAAAATGATAACGATTGCTGAACCCGGAGTGTTCGGCAATTTCATCAACAGAGAGATTTGTGTTCATGATTAGATCGCGCGCAAATTCCATACGCTTGCGCAAAACATACTGTTTCGGAGTTTGAAATGTGCAGTTGAGGAATATGCGGTGAAAATTATTTACCGACATTTTCACTCCGGCTGCAAGTTCCTCAATCGAATTTGGCGCACCGGGATCACTGTTGATTTTTTCCAGTACCTTCCGGATTCTGCTGTCAAGAATATTTTTCTGGGATGGCCTCAGCATTTTTTTCGGCACATGCGCGAGCGCGGTCAAAACGATTTGCGTCAGATAAAGAGACTGTATTTCAACATTTGAAGTGCAAACCGCTTTCTCCACATTTTCACGGATCGCATCGGCATTGAATGTTACAAGTTCTGTTTTAACCGAATCAAACGGTTCATTCACCCTGAAATGAATGTAAAATTGAATAAAATCCTTCTCACCCCTGCCGCTGAAACGGGTATATGGCGGAAAAAGATAGACTTTTTTGCTGTCCAGACTGAAAGTCCTGCCGTTGACTTCAATTTTCAGCCCCGGCTCAAGCGACCAGTACAGAATCCACTCCTGAAGGCACACTTTTGGATAATACCAGTCATGGGCATTAATAAAACTCCATTGGCATATTTTCACCTTGCACTCATGGATATCTTCTATACAATCAGACCTCAAAAAAGGTCTTATCTGCTCAAGAAAAATGGTATCTTTTGACATCTTTTTTATATTTTTTCACATTTACATTTTATTCTTTTGTAATATAGTATGTGGAAAATAAAAAATCAACCCTTGAAAAATATAAAAATATACATTTTTGCATTTCAAACCGGATTTAAGAACATAACAACTAATTTTAAAACCTCACCCTTAACCGAAAGGAAAAAAAATGAAAAAATCATTCACCCTCATTGAGTTGCTTGTCGTAATTGCAATTATCGTAATTCTCGCCGGCATGCTGCTCCCCGCACTTAACAGCGCCAGAGCCAGAGCCAAACTTTCAATGTGCGCAGCAAACCTCCGCAGTGCCGGCAATGGCAACATGATGTATGCTGACGCCTATGACGATTACATCATGCCGTACAAAATGAAAAATAATGCTGATTACATAGTCGGCGCCCAGAACTTGAGATACAACTTCTGGTATGCCGTTCTCTACAAACTCGGCATCGCTTATCCCAACCTCTCTGATACAAAACGCGCCAAATACCTCTGCCCCAACATTCCTTTTGATTCCGTCGGCGGTACAGAAGGCTATTCATGGATGGGCAACCGTTATCTTTATAATGATTACGATTCGAGCAACGGCGGTATCAATATGAGCTGTTTGCCCAAAATAACATCTCTTTCCGCTCCATCCGCAGGATTCCTGCTGATCGAAGTCTGCAACTACACCAGCGGCGTCCCCGCCAATCCAGTTTCTTTCGGCAACTGTTGGGCATACACCTGGTCTCATCACGCCAATGTACGCTTTGATGCCACCCGGCACGGCGGCAGCGGCAACATCCTCTTTCTTGACGGTCATGTAGAGGCACGCAAATTTGATGCTATCCCCAAATCATCCTCTGCAGCAGACGCCGGGACTCAATTATTCTGGAACGCCGGATTCACCAGATAATCAATCTTACTCAAGGATAAAAAATGTTTAACTTGAAAATCAACGCAGCGTTGGCGCTTGCGGCAGGTTTTTTATGCACTCTTGCCGGAGCGGAAACAGACAATGGATTCTCCCCGAAAAAACCGTTTTTCAAAGTAAATCTATCATCATCCGCCCCAGCCGTCAATGGAAAAATTTCCGACGGGGAATATTTCGGCGGAATGGAAAATTTCGGTTTTCTCTCTCATCAGAAATCTCTTTTGAGTTCCAGACAGGCAAAATGTTTTGCCGCATTGGACAGCAAATATCTCTATCTGGCAATGCAGTCAGAACTTCCCGATGCCAATTCAGGCGTCAACATGATGACTCTCTATAAACGCCGCGACAGCAAAATTTATCTTGATGATTCTGTCGATATGCTTTTTGTAACCCCCAGACGGGATATGGTTTATCACCTCATCGTCAACAGCAAAGATTATGTTTATGACTACAAATATCCGATAGTTGACGGCGTTGCAAAACCGGAAAAAATCACCAAGTGGACTCCCAATTTGAAAATCGCTTCAAAAATGGAAAAAGGTTATTGGACCCTCGAAGTCTGCATCCCGCTGAAAGATATCGGTCTTGATAAAATCGCCCTCCCCGCAAAATGGCAGTTCCAATTCGGCAGAAACTGGAAAAATCCGCTTGAAATCGGCGCACTGAACCAGACGACCAATTTCATTCAGCCGGAGGAAATGAACGATGTGATTTTTGACAAAGCTGCGCCATCCGTCCGTTTCAACACTCTCGGAAATGATTACAGCAAGGGCAAAAATGAGATCACTTTCACCATCGACAACCCGACAAAATCTGCACAGAAAATCAATTATTCCATAGCTGTCGCCTCCGAAGCGGCTCCACGCTCAAAGGAAGAAACTGTTACTGTCGCCCCCGGCAAGTCGGAAAAAATCGTTCTCGCTTACACCGATAATTCAAAAATCACCAATGATTTGAAAGCCGTTTTCCATGACGCAAACGGCAAGCTTCTCTACAAACGGAATTTCCAATGGTCGCTTCCGGTAACATCCCGCTGGATAGCTCCCGATGTTAAAAATTCCGCCGAACTTGAATTCGGTATTTATCCATATTATAACAAGGCACGCCTCCGCCTCGGCAATCCGAGTCTGCCGTATGATATGCGCAAAGCCGTTTCCGCAAACGCTTTCATCGGTGATGCCAAAGGTAATCCACTTGGCAAAAAATATCCAGCAGTTCAGGTCAAAGATATCGGATTCACCGCCGATATTCCGCTTGATCTCAATAAAAAAGGCACTTACAATGCCGTTATCGAAATAACCGGAAAAGACGGCAAAAAACTCTCATTCAAAAAAGAATTCACCTTTGACAAATTTGCTTGGGAACATAACAATCTCGGCAAAGACCGAATCGTCATCCCCCCGTATATTCCGCTCAAGTATGACGGCAGCAAAGTAAAAACTCTGACCGCAGAATACACTCTCAAAAACGGTTTCATCGCCGCTGCCAAAGCCGGTAAAGCCGAAAAACTCCTCGCTGGTCCCATCACTCTGACCGTCAACGGCAAAACTCCCGCCGAAAAAAGTTTCAAATGGCAGGAAAAATCCGATGACCTCGGCATTTCCATTTCCGACCTCACTCTTGACAATTTGAATTTAAGTGTCAGAAACGAATTTGAATTTGACAACTTTATCAAAACAACCCTCACCGTCGATCCCGGCAAAGGGTTCAATTTCAAATCCATGACTCTCGATATCCCGCTCAACGGTGAATTCGCCAAACAGCTCCACTCCACCTGCAACCGGATGCGCCTCAACGATGAACGCACACTCTCCTCAGCTGAAGGTGAAATCTGGAACTCATCTCAAAGCGTCAGTCATCCCGATGTTTACAACAACTTCCGCCCCTACATCTGGCTCGGAAAACTCGGCGAAGGGTTCGCTTTCTTTACCGAAAATGACAGATACTGGAGCCGCGATCCCAAAAAGAATATGGCGCAGATAATCCGCAAAAACGGCGTTGTTACATTGCGCATCAACTTCATCGACCTCCCGACTGTCCGCAAGGAACCTTTCAAACTCGTTTTCGGTTTCCAGGCGACTCCGACCCGTATCCGTACCAACGAACTCCGCCAATACAGCGGCAGAGGCATCTCCGCCCCCAATACCGTCATCGGCGCAGTGCTTGCCGGCAGTAAAGCATGGAGCGGGGTTGAATTTGACTTTGCTCCGTGGGGCAATGACTATTCATACATCAACGGTCTGCGCAACATTATGAAAGATCCGCAGAAATATGACAAAAAATATGCAGAAAAAATCAGTCAGGACTTCCTCGACCGCAACTGCCAAAAACTCGACAAGGATCTTTACCGCCGCTTCAAACAACACCTCGGCTGGGGCGTTGACCATGCCCGCAGAAGCAAATATCTCATCCCCTACCTCAACCCGCGTGCAACCCAGTTCCGCTGGCCCGAATATCAGGTTTTCATGGATGAATGGTACTGCTCCGAATACCGGGCCAACAATGAGGACCCGTACAATACCACAACTTGCGCAAGTTATCAGGATTATGTCCTTTATCAATGTGAAAAACTGCTTGATGCCGGGTTGAACGGACTTTATTACGACAATATCCGCGACTGGCACAATGTCAATCCTGTAACCGGTCCGGCATACAAACTTGCCAACGGCAGAACTCAGCCGTATTTTGATATTTTCGATATGCGCGAACTTATCAAACGCACGGCAATCATGCTCTGCAAAAAAGGCTGCACTTTCTTTGACGGCCGCCCCGTCCTTTATCTGCACATGACCAATACCAATCTGATACCGTTTACATCTCTCGGCAGTATCACCCTCGAGTGTGAAGATAAATACGGCAATACCGATTTCCAGGACAGATTCACCGAAGATTACATGGAAATCAGTGCCTCCGGTTTGCAGTCCGGCTCAATTCCGGAAGTACTTGTCCGCATTACCGGCGACAACCGCTCCTTTGTTACCAGAACTTTTGTTGCGACAATTCTCGCCTTTGACATCAATTCAGTGATGACTGCGGGTGGAGTTGAAACGCCTTATTACAAAACTGTATATAATATCCGCAACTTCGGTTACGGTTCTGACAAAGTTACAGTTTATCCGAGCTATGCCCCCTCCGGCGATATCAAAGCAGATGTTCCCGTCCGTATCACCGAATACCGCCGCAATGATGGTCATTGCATGATCGCAGTTTCAAGTTTCGGGTATGCCGGCAAAGTCAAATTGAGTTTCAATTTCACCGCCAAACTTGCCCAGAATGCCGAAAACGGCGCAAAATTCCAACTGACAGACGGTAAATCTATTGAATTTGATCTGAAAAAACACGATTTTGCTCTTATTAGAGTAGTTAAATAAAATAAGGATTTTATTATGAAAAAAGTAACTCTTTTGCTGCTGCTTGCAGCCTCATTCATGCTGCATGCCGATGACACCATCAATTATCCTGAATTTGAAGATTCCGTAAGTTTTTACGCATCTTTTGACCGCGGTATTCTCAATGCCGACATGTCTGCCGGAGAAGAAAAACCGTCAAATGTTCTCGGCAAAGCAAACTTTGCTGAAGGCATCCGCGGCAAAGCAATGATTTGCGGCCCCGACGGTGCGCGTGTCCGTTATATGCGCAAAAACAATATCACCTTTGACCGCCCCGGAACTCTCGTATTTTTCTACAAAGGTCTGGATTGGCACACCCCAAAAAAGAATGCAGTATTTTTCACCGCCATCGAAAGCAGCAAAGGTTTCATCGGTCTGCAACTCCCGGCATGGAGCGCAACGCCATGCCCCTGCAAACTGCCGCTTCATATCATGTTCCTTTACGGTAAAAAAATTCCGCGTGCGACCTATTCCGCCCCAATCAGCGACGGCAAAGGCTGTGATAAATGGCACATGATCGCTTTTTCATGGGCTCCCGGTCAACTGCGCGTCAATGCCGATGACCGTCCGGGCAAAACCTTTAATATCCCATTTGATATGACCGATGCAGATTTCCCGCTCAATGTATTTTCTGTCGGCAGCCATGTCCACTGGAAATATCTGCTTGATGAATTTACCATTTACAACCGCCGCCTCTCTGACAGCGAAATCGTACAGATTTACAATAAATACATGAAAGATAAAAAATGACTCCTATAAAAATATGGCGTTCCCCTGACAGCGAATTCGGTGTCTGGAGCGCAACGGCATCAGACCTCAACGACGAAACCGTAACTGCAGAGAAAATTTATACTGATGAGGAGCTGAAAAAAATAGCTGCTTCCGGATTCAATGCGATCTGGATCCACGGTCAGCTCCACAATTTTATCCCCAGTAAATATTTCAGTGAATTCGCCCCCAACAGCGCAATCCACCAAACTGCTCTGCATACTCTCATTGAGCGCGCCGCAAAATACAATATAAAAGTTTATATTTATATGCAGCCGCCGCGGGCGATTGCCGCTGACGCTGAATTTCTTGAAAAATACAAAGACTGTATCGGTTTTACCGACACCGCTGTCGGTGATGACGGCAAGCAGATAACTTACAGCACTCTCTGTACTTCGGTCAAATATGTCCGCGATTATATTCAGGATTCATTTGCAACTCTGGCTGAAACCTTTCCCGATCTCGGCGGCATTATTATAATCTCCGCCTCGGAATACCCCGCGCATTGCTATTGCAGAGCCAATATCAAAAATAATTCAACCCGCAAGCGCAAGCTGAAAATGGACTTTGTTCCCACCCCCTGCCCCCGCTGCGGTGAACGCGAACCCGAAGAAGTTGTTATCGAACTTCTCAACACTATCCGCAACGGAGTCCGCAGCGTTTCAAATGATATGAAAATCATCTTCTGGAACTGGTCATGGTCGATGTATATTGATCCGCCGTGCGCGGAAATCATTGAAAAACTCCCGCATGATTGTATTCTCATGGCAGATTTTGAGCGAGGAGGCTACCGCGAAGACGGAACGTTTATCAATGAATATTCTCTCTCCTACGCAGGTCCTTCGGAGCAGTTCCGAGATTCAATGCAGTGCGCCAAACGCAACAATGTCAGCATTCTTGCCAAACTCCAGCTCGGAACAACTCACGAACTGGCAACTGTTTGCAGTCTGCCGCTCATCCACAGCATTTACCGTAAAATCAGATTCATCCGCGAAAATGACATCAAAGGTTTCATGGGCTGCTGGAACTTCGGCAATCAGCAATCCGCCAATACTGCTGCGGCAAATTACTTCTTTGAAGTGCCGCTCAACATCACCGAAAATGATGCGGTAAAACAGTTCGCTGCGTACTATTTCCCCGGCTGTGATGCAGAAAAAACAGCCAAAGCATGGGAGCTTTTTTACAAAACCATGTCTGTTTTTCCGTTCAATGTCCCATTCATCTACGACGGAGTACTCAATCACGCCATCGGGCTGCTGCCGCCGCCCGGTCCGGTCAGCGGCAAAATCGTCGGCAGATCATGGCTCCCCGATGAACGCGGCGATGATTACCGCCACTCTGTTACCGAAGAATATCGGCTGGATGCGATTATCGAACGCATGAGCAGTATCGCAAACAACTGGCAGCAGGCGATGAAACTTCTCAATGAAGGAATCGGCTCTCTCAATGATGAACATTCAAAAATCGAGTACGGCAATGCTGTAATTGTCGGCTGTATCTGGGCGGCAACCGCCAACCTTTACAAAATTTACAAGCTGAAACTCAACTGGAATGATGATTCAATGCCGGAATATAACAAACTTGCCGGAACGGCAAAGGATATCATCCGCACCGCATTGCCGTATGTCAAACAGGACCCGCGTCAGGGATTTCATATTGAAGGGCGTTTTTACAGCTTCAATGCAGAAATAATGGAGGCAATTCTCAATTCATAAAAGAAAATCAGGTTCTTTGCGTTTGGTATAATGCCATCTGCGAATAACCGACTTTTTAAAAACATAATATTCCCGGTACGCTTCGACGATATCGGGATTTTTTATTTCAATCCCCTTGAAGTTACGGCAGAAACTCCAATCCGCAAAGTCTGATGGTTCAAAAAGAAACTCAAAATACACTTTTGCCAGCTCATAATATTTATGCTTTCTGCCGAAACGGTACAGAAACTCATCATGCAACGCGGAATTATAAAAAAGCGTATAATTTATCTTCGGCGCAGAATCCAATGCAGTAATCACCGGATGGCGTACATTATACGGCTTCGGCATCGCTTCAAAAAGTTTTTTATTATGCGCCGACAGAACGGCTGAAAGTATCTGCGCCGTTTCCAGACACATTTTCACCACATGGACATCGGCAAGCATTTCAACCGCACGGAATGGATCTCTGTCTAAAATAAATAACTGCATGATACAGAATATAATATTCATGTCTGACAGAAATACAATATCCATTTTTCAAAAAAAACTTATTCAGCAACAGTTATTTTTTCTCTGACAATACAATGATTTCACCGGGAGCAAGTATTCCGGTTTTCAATTCAGGAAATTTTGCATTTGCATAATCAATGAACAACTGCGGATTTTCCAAATTGCCCTCAAACATATCGTAATGAGCTGGAATGGCAAACCTGCATCCAGACAAACCGGCAAGATCGACCGCCTCCTGATAAGTCATATTGCCGATACAGTTGCGTTTGTAACGCTCCGCATCACGGCCGTTTATCGGCAGCAGCATGATATCAGGTGTCAGCTTTTTCAATCTCGCAAGAAGCCCCTCATAAATACAGCAGTCGCCGGAGTGATAAATTGAAACATCAGCATTTTTCAGAACGAAACCGAGGTTGAAATATGCTCCATTTGCATCTTTATCCAGAAATTCATGCGCACTTGGCAGCGCGTAAATCTTCATTCCGTCAAATTCGATTTCATCATCGCCTTCCATGGCAATAATGCGCTCATGCGGGATTTCAGTTATTGACGGCACAACGGCTTCCGGAAAAACAAATTTCGCCCGCCCCTGCGCCATGGCTGCAAGCTGCGGACGGTCGATATGGTCGCTGTGGTCATGGCTGCCGAAAATGAGATCAAAATCCGCCAAATCCTCCGCTTTTGCAAGCGGTTTTATCAACCGTTGCGGGATATCCGACAAATACGGGTCAAAAGCAATGAGTTTCCCATTTATTTTCATAAGAAAACTATGCTGCCCCAAGCGGCACAAAGCGATTTCATTTGCTTTTAAATTCAATTCTTTAAATTTCTTTATCAATTCAGCCTCCATCGTATCGCATAAATACTGTTTTCCAACCATATCCAATACTTCCCGTATTTCGAGCGGCGGCAAAATATCATATCTCCCAAACTGCCATTGGCAGAAAACAGCAGACATATATAAAGTGCATTTTGATTCTTTATGGGATAAAAACACTCTTTTGCTCCTCTGAAATCTTCGGATTGAAACTCCGGTTTGCCCAGCAGTTTTTCAACTTCCGCATACTTCATGCCGTAGCGGATTTTTTCTGCATTTTCAAGTGAAATATTGTGCAAAGCAGGCAGAATATCAGGCGACATTTTCTTTACCTTTGCAAGTGTTTTTTTCAAAAAATCACAGCGTTCAACATAAAAACTCTCGATCGTAGTTTTATTTTTTATAAGTTTCTTGTATTCCTGCCAAGTCAATCCGGTCAGCAAAAATTCATAATAATTGACATGATAATAAATCTTTCCGGCAATAGCATTTTCCATTGAATTTATATATTTTCCGGCATTTTCAATATCTCTTTCCCGCAGAGCAAACTTCGCCAGATGATAATATGTCAGAGGATTCTCACAAAAAGCAAGCGATTTATCAAACGCTTTCTGTGCCTTATCTCTGTTGTTGCGGAAACGCTCGCAAATCCCCAGAAAACGGTAAAAATATGCCGCACGCACCGGATTTTCCTCAATATATTTACGCTCATCTTCTTTGGCATATTCACGCTCAAAATATTCAGGCATGGCGTCATAACAGGTATGTACTGCCGCCATTTTACAGCCGAAATCAATTACATGCCATGAACATCCGCTCAACAGCAGTAAATTAACAAATAGCAATAATACAGTAAATATTTTTTTCATTTTTTCTTACTTGCAAGTATTGAAAATATCAATGCCGCCGCCAGCAGCATCGGATAATAAAGAGATAGCACAAGTCCGAGCGACGGTACATCCAATCCAGCTCCTTTGGCAATGCCGATGGCAATCAAAATTTGCGCCCCGTAAGGAATCAGCCCCTGCACAACACATGAAGTTGTATCCAATATACTTGCAATTCGTTTCGGATCACATTTATATTTATCGGAGAGCATTTTGGCAATCGGCCCGGCAATGACGATCGCAACTGTATTATTGGCAGTAAAAAGATTTACCGCCGCCGTCAGGAGAACTATTCCGGCTTCACAGCCTTTGGCACTTTTGATCATTTTTTCGATCTGATTTATCAGATAACTGATACCGCCATTGTGACGGATCAATGCCAGCAAGCCTCCCGCAAGTATTGCCACGATCAGAGTTTCCGACATCCCCAGAGTGCCTTTGCCCATTTCTGTCAATACAGTTCTGAAAGTCAAAGTATTATTGAACATGCCGACAACACTTGCAAGTACAGTTCCGGAAAAAAGCAGTGCCATGACATTCATCCCCGCCAACGCTCCGGCAAGAATGAAAATATATGGCACAACGGCAAAAATATGCTTCATGCTGATCGCTTCCAGAGTTCCCTTCCCTCCAAAATCGCGTCCGGCAAAATAATAAATCAAAACCGTTACAACTGCCGCGGGCAGAATCATTTTGAGGTTGGTTGCAAATTTATCACGCATTGCCACATTCTGAGTTCTGGTGGCGGCAATCGTCGTATCAGAAATCATCGACATATTATCTCCGAACATCGCTCCGCCTATAACAGCACCGAGCATCAAAGACGGCGGCATATTGAACGCACTTATCAATCCGACAGCAATCGGAGTCAATGCCGCAATAGTGCCGCAGCTCGTGCCGATCGCCAGAGAAATAAAACATGATACCAGAAAAAATCCGGTCAGAATAAACTGCGGCGCAATCAAATGCTGCGCGATCAGAACTGTCGCATTTACCGCGCCCATGGCTTTGGCAACTGTACTGAATGCTCCGGCAAGGATAAAAATCAAACACATTATCATAATGTTTGTTTCGCCCATACCTTTCGCATAAATATCAACTTTTTCATCAAATTTCTGCCGTCTGTTCAGCAGAAACGCCGCAGCTGATGCCACCATAAAAGCAACCGGCATCGGCACAAAATAAAAATCTTTGGCCCACACCGACAACCCGAGATAAAATATCATAAAAATAATAAACGGCACCAACGCCTTGAATCTTGCTTCTCTTTCCATAAAAACTCCCTTTGCAAAAAAATCAAACTGTTTTCAACAATACAAAAATATATCACAAAAAACTGATAATACAAATTGCAATTATTCTAAAAAAAGATATAGTATCGACAGGAGAAATCATTATGTTTTTTAAAAATTATGCCGAATTTACCGAAAAAGTCCCGCATGATAGCGACTTTATAAAAAAAAGACTGAAAAAACGCTGTCTGTCATGGAAGTCATGGAGAAATTATTTTTTCACTCCGGACCGGAAAATTGATTTCCGCTTTTCTCAAAATGGCAAATACATACTGCTGTATCCGATATTCAGAGGCAGAAATTCCATGCGCGGACAATTTTTTCTGGACTTTGAACCGTTATCTAACGGCAGCACTCTTATCCATGTTGCCGTCAAAGCGCCTGCTTCGGTATATTTTTTCATGTTTGTATGGTTCAGCGGAGTAATTCTTTTTACAATATTTGGTTTATTATCCGGGATATGGCATCTTGCCGCAGTCGGAGCAATCATGATGATTTATGGTTCTTTTCTGATGTTTTTCATGCGCAAAAGTGCTGAAAATGAACTCAATGACACAATCAACGCTTTCAAAAACCTCATCAGCGATGATTACATCCGGGATTGAAAACAACTTATTCCCCTCTTGACGGAATACTGCTCAATGACGGAAAACAGGATGTCGGTTATTCAATCCGGTCATTACTCAATCATAATGTCGCAGATATTCATTTTGAAAAAGCCGACCACCCGGTCAAAGGCGCGCCGCAATACCTCACTCAGCAATGCGCCGAACTGCTCGCAAAATCAAATATCAAATACATGAACCGCGAGCAATATCTCGGCTCCAAAGGTATCCGCCGTGCCAAAAATTCACTTGACCCGGCATTCCAGTACCGCAGATTTTTCGCCGCTGCCAAAAAGTTATAATCAGAAATCAGCTGGTTATCAAAATCGACTCAGTAACTTCATTCAACAGCTCTTCTCCATTGGCGAAACGGACAAAATCATCTATTGCATAATCTGCCATACGGTGAAATTCATCATTCAATGACCCCGCAATATGACTTGAAAGACGCACATTGGGAAGTTTATACAATTCTGAATCTTCCGCCGGCGGTTCCTGAACGAGAACATCAAGCAGTGCGGTCAAATCCGGACGCTTTTTCAACACTTCAATCATCCCGGCTTCATCGACCTGCGCCCCGCGTCCGGTATTGATGAAAGTTGCGCCATGACGCATTGATTCAAACATCTCTTTGGTAATGACATTTTTATTATCATCACGGTTGGGCAAATGATTGCTGACAACATAAGCTGTTTTAAAAACTTCCTCCAAAGAAATTGTACGGCGTTCAGGACGGGACGGAACAACAATGACATTCAAGTTAAAATTTTTCAAAAGCTCCTGAACTTTCTGACTTATGGCTCCGGCTCCTATGAGCGCAACAGTTTCGCCATAACATCCGGGGCCTGCAAAACGGTTCTCCCATGTATTTGAAAAATAGTTTTTCATGGACAGAATGATTTGAGCAACAGTAAATTCAGCTACCGGAATCGCATTGGCGCGCCATGCACTTGAAAGTTTGATATTGTGTTTGAACAGAGGACGGGCAAAAGAGTCGGTTGCGCCAGCAGCATAAAAAACAGCTTTCAAATTGGGAAGCCTGGCAAGCTGTTCATCAGAAAAACACATCATGCCCCAAGTAGAAAAAAACACTTCAACTTCACTCAAATCAAGATCATTAAAATTGTCAGGTGTAATGACTGTTTCCATCAAATCGGTCATTTCGGCAATCTTTTTTTTCTGTTCTTCGCTGTAAACACTATCAACAAGACGGGAAAAGAATGCGGCTTTATACTTTTTCATTTTATTTCTCCAATAAATATTTTATAAGTTCAACAATGTTATGAATGAGTTCTGATTTTGTTGTAATTTCCGGCGAATGACCGGGAATAAAGTTTATAAATTTTCCGCCCCACGGAGTTATTGCCTCTGTGCATTGCGGGAAAACACCTTCCTCAATAAAAGTGTCCATGAGGATATCAATTTTGGAAACCTGCTCCAGATTGATATAAATTTCATCACTTCCAAGTTCCAACGGAACAAGTCTGGAACACAAAACATGACGATTTTTGCAAACGCGCACATTATAAGGTTTTACAGGATGGATGGAATTGGCAACGCCGTCGGGGTCATTGGGGCGTACCCAGCGCAAACCGACGATTTGTCGATACCAGTCCCATTGCCAGAATGCGGCACTTGAGCCGTGAAGCGACAGAATATTTCCGCCGTCCATGCACCATTTTTTAACTGCTTTTTCTGCATTGCAGTCGGGGTGCGGCAAATTGCATGTAGCTCCAATCATATTCAAAATGAGCAGTTCACAATCATCGAGCCATTTGCCGGATTCAAGCAAACTCCAATCATTTTCAACAAAAATCATGCGTTTTTTGAGTTCATCAGGCAAATTTTCAAAAATATTTTTTCCGGGATGAACTCCATAATGATCATCAGCAAAAAAATAAATCATTTATCAATCTCCTTAAATATAAATTGATAATTCAGTTTATCTGTTTTAAAATGCAGCAAAGTAAAATCGTTTTTCCACAATGCGCCGTAACTGTTAACTAAATCAGGGTGTTTTTCCTGTGAATCATAAAAAATATTTTTGCATTGCAAAATCACATTGCCAATCTGCAATTTATCATGGCTCAAAATATCGACCTTGTCCGCAACTGTAAGTAATGTAAGACTTATTGGCAGATGTTGTTCCAATGCAATGTCATCACTTACTGTAACGCTCTCTGCTGAAATATCTATCATGCGCAGAAATTTTTCAACTCCGGCATTTTCCGGATAAGCTCCGGACAAATCAAGCTCAATTCTGTTTTCTGATACAGCTTTGAATACAGCAGAATATTTCCCTGCCATCTGCTCTATTCCTCCGAAAACAGGCGCGTTATGCCCTGCCCCGCGTGTGTACCACAAATCGTACCGTTCACTGCTGAAATTCTTTTTTGAATACGTTCCGGTTCCTGCATCTGCAATCACCGGCTCTCCGTCATAATACAATGTAAAATGACCGAGGTCATTATGATTATGCGATTCTGAATTACAGCCGGCTTTGACTCCGACGGAAAATTTTTTATTTCTGACAATGGCAATTTTATCAGCATAATATGACAATGGAGCATCTGAAATTTTATTATTTTTCTCCACTTCGCGCCAGTCAAACAACAATTTCAAAGGCGCACTTATCGAGTCTCCGCATGAACAGAAATCAAACTCTCCGTCAACGCAGATATTTTTAAGGATATCAGAATCAATATCAAATGCACAACAGTTTATCACCGACAGATTCGGTCTGAAATTCGGATTCCCGTCGGCAAAACACAGCTGATGTTTGCTGCCGATACGAATATGAGCAATAAATTCCATCATATTTTTTATTTTCGGCATGGCAAAAATTCTGTCCATACTGTGCGGCACACAGCGGGAAACAATTTCCAATAAACTGTAAAGTGCCAACGCCGCCTTACCATAATAAGTCGGCCCCTCTTCACAATATCCGTCATCATTGCAATACCCGGCAAAACGCGCGCCGAGTCCGATAAAAAATTCAGCTGCTTCAGCAACTTTTGCCGCATCTTTTTCGCAGAGAAATGAACAAATAAGACAATTTGAAGCACACCACGGAGTCCAATTATTGGGTCTTTCCGTAATCACCCAGTTGTGCATAAGTTCTGAATTTTTGCGATACATTACATTGTAAACAGTACGCTCAAGCACCAATTTACGGATTTTTTCAGAGAACCCGGCAATTTCTTTATCCAGCTCATCACCGAGCAAATGATAGAGAAATGCCATAATCATACCTGTTTCATTGGCAAAAAGATCGCTCGGACGATAAGACATAAGCTGTTTTTTGTTCCAGCGCGTATGAGCAGGCAGACACCATGTCCACTCATCACAAACAGCAAAAGCATTATCAATGAGGTGCGGCATATATTTTTCTTTGTCGCCTGTCAGGCACAATGCCAGCGCAAGATAACCGATATTATGTCTGCGTTTGAAATATGCTTTCTCAAAATTATCTCTATTGCCGTTGACCGCAAATTCACGATATAATGAAAATGGCAAAGCCGGAACTCCGTCAGCAATCGCCTTATCTGCAAGTTCAAGCAACGATGCAGTATGTTTGCCTGCCGCAGCTTTCGCCCATGCCTCACGGTCAGCGAATGCCGGATAAATGCGTTTCTGATAATTGGAATTGCGGATATTATCATAAAAACCGGACGGCAGAAATGCGTCGAAAAGCTTATCTGTTTTGCGTTTGGAAACATTGCTGTTCAATATCTTTTTCAAATTATCCATGCGCATTGCCGCCGGTTTCTGTTTATAAAAATCATCCAGCGGATAACAACCTGAAATCATACCGTTGCGCGGAGCATTGGTACAATCTCCGAATGTGCGGCAGAGCGATTTTTTGCGCAGTGGGCGATGAGCCTGAACATCCGCACAGAAATCCGGATAAGCCAGCACCATGCGCCCTATCCCGGCAAAATCCGCCCAGTTATTTTCAATCGCATATTCTGCCGCATTTGGCAGAAATTCCTGCAAACAGGTCAAACCGGATGCCACAAATTTCACATCAGGATGCAATTCCTTGATACGCTTGACCGCCAGCAGATGCCGACCGACATTATACAGCGGATGTTCCGGCATGGAATAACCATCCGTCACAGGATAATAAGCAGGTCTTTGCATATGCACGCTGTAATAAGGACTGCCCACTGTACAGCAAATAAGGTCAATTCCGTAGGTTTTAAGCAAATCAATAAATTGTGAAGTTTCCTTGAGGTCAGGGTCCATTCCAAGTCCGGTTCCGTCGCCGCCGAAAGCATAGGGATAAGGCTTGTTTTTATCCCAATCCATAGGTTTGCCGACACCATCTTCACCTTTAACAAAAGGCATGATGTCAAACAAGCTCAAACGGACGGAAATTTTCATATTGGGAACTTCGCGTTTGATACCTTCAATGATTTCACGGCAGAAACGGGTGCGGTTTTCAAACGAGCCGCCGTATTTACCGGGACGGTCATACGCAGTCAGAAATTCATGCGCCAGATAACCGTGTGCATGTTTAATGTCAACAAAATCAAATCCGGCTTGTTCTGCGATTTTTGCCGCCTCAATAAAATGTCTGACAATATTTCCGACTTCGTCATCACTGACTACATTTGCTTCAGAATTGCCGAATTTTTTATCCAGTAGCGGATGCGAATAAGCTGTGCATGATTCAAGTTCGGCATCATTAAAAGGATGCGAATAACGCCCGGAATGTGTGAGCTGGATACCGATACACAAATCATCATCTCTGCCGAATTTATCGCGGTGAACTTTGTGCATTAATTTAACCAAAGCAGTCAAATCTTCACGGGTATTTTCATTTATCATCAACTGGCGCGGATTGCTCCTGCCCGACTGCATGACCGCCGCAGCCTCAGTACCATAAATAAGTTTGGCTCCGCTGGCGGCAAAATTCATCCAGCGGCGATAGGTAAATGAACTCGGATTGCCGTTCTCCAGACAATCCCACCCCTCCATCGGCAAAATCGCCCAGCGGTTGCCGATAGTCATATTCATACATTCAATACTTTGCGAAAGTGCATCTGTTTTGCCATCGGGAGCAAATCCGATATGAAAATTCTCATCTCTGACATATTGTGCAAATTCTTCAACCGTCTTGAATTCTGTAACTTTTCTGTATGATCTTTCCATTTAAAATCTATTGCCTTTCCGCAAATGAATTATGATTATTTCACAATCTTCAAGAACTTCGTATGTATGCGGCATCAATGCATCAAACTGCACCGATGTACCACGATCAAGAATACAAATTTCATTCGGAAGTTCCAGTTTTACTTTGCCGTTAAGAACCCAGCAGCTTTCAAGGTCATCTCCGTGCAGGTCGGGTTTTGAAAGTTTAGTTCCTCTGGCAGCACTCCCATGCATACAGCGGAAATTTCCATATCCGATACGGCGAAATTGGAAATCTCCTGAATTATATAATTCCTCATCCAGCAAATGAGCTATTTTGTTTTCTGCCAGATTTATCAAATCGCCGAGTGACAGCCGGAAAACACGCGCCAAACGGAAAAGCGTATCAATTTCAGCCTTGCTCTGATTGCGTTCAAGTTTTGAGATAACACTGACAGAAACTCCGCTTTTTTCAGAAAGTTCACTAATGCTCAAATTATGACTTTTGCGCAACTCACGCAGAATGCGGAAATCACAGATTTTATCATTGCCTTCATTCATAAATAACTCCGTTATTATAGTCATGCCATATATTTTCAAACCAGTCATCATTTTCGGGTATCGGGCGGCAATCTTCCCATGCAAAATGTAATTTGCTGCCGATTTTTTCACAGGTGAGGATTTTGCTTCTGAATTCAATATTTTCAACACTCATGCACCACGATAAACTGTCATGGATTGCAACCCCGTCATCCGCAAGCACAAGCGAACTGCCGCGCGAACCGACACCGGCACGGATTTGAAAAAGTATTGCATGCAAATAAAATATCTGTGATGCAAGCAGTTGTTCATTGCGCAAAAGCTCAACTGCACATGATTCAGCCAAAGGCATCTGCTGTAACTCTTCAAACTGTTTTACGGCCTCATCAAGCGCAGAAACAAGTTTTTTTTCCTCTCGGATAAAAGCGGCGGAAACGCTCATGCGATTTTGAAAAATCTCTCTTTCAAGTTGATAATTACGGCAATTTTTTTTGCTCAAACGCGCAATTATTTCATTTTCTGCGGCATTGGCTGCCGCTTCTGCATCGCCGATATCAATACTCCATGAACTACGCTTTGCCGCAATGTATTCGGCAGCGCGGAAAGCTCCGCATTGTCCTGCATTAAGCGCAGAACCGCCGGGACGGGTAACTCCGTGCGAACCATTGACTTCGCCGATGGGAAACAAACCGGTAATATTTTCAGACTCCCACCAGATATTGCCTGCAAGGCCGCCGTTATTGTGTTGGGCGCAAACGGCAATTTCCAAAACATCCTTTTCCAAATCAATACCATGACTGCGGTAAAGTTCTATTGCAGGCGCATTGAGTTTTTTCAACCGCTCAAAAGGCGTTTTTTCATTCAAGCAGTTTGAGCGTTCAAGATAGTTTCTCGCCTCAAAGCCAATTTTATCAATTGCAAAATCAGCAGAATTGCTGCGGTAATCCAAATAAACACGACGGCCGCGTACTGCTGTTTCTATATGCACAAAAATATCAATCAATGATGACCCCGGCACATGTCCTGCTGCAAACGGCCATTGATAACCTTTCAGAAATATATGGTCGCAGATTTCTGCATTATCCTTGAAATATTCTGCAAGGAACTCTTTTTCATCGCTCACTCCGTCCGCAGCACGCGAAATAAAACGCGGCAGAACCTGCATATAACTCCCCGAAACGTTCCAGCGGAAAGCAGTAGAAGCCAGACCGAATTGAAACTCCGGCAAATTACGCATTTTTGCGCCGATTTCCGCGGCAAGTCCGATTGCTCCGGTATGCACTGCCGGATAAACGCTGTTTTTAAAAAGTCCTCCAGGTCCGCCGACGGCAAAAATCACATTTTCAGCAATAACTGTTTCCAATTCCGCATTATCATGCGACATAAAAATAGCACCGCAACAGTGATTTTGCTGATTTTTCAAAAGTTTTACAGCAATTTTATCTTCACAAACTTCAATATTTCTCCGCTGCAATTCAGCGATGAGAACACGGCACATTTCACGCGATGTATATGGACCGCAGCTCGCAGCTCTGCGGCGAGGGTCATGGTCCGTTTTGTAACCGGGAAAAATACCGCTGCAATCATGCGGAAATGGCACTCCCAGCATTACCAGATTGAAAAAAGTCTGCACACTCATTGCGGCTTCAGTCAAAGCCAAATCTCCATGAATCGCGCCGCCCATGCACATATCATGCGCCATCAAATAAGGCGAATCGCCATCTTTGCCGCTCATGCCGAGTTTATAATAAGTCTGTTTATCACTGCCGGTATTTATGGAAGTACCCATTTGCAATCCCTCGGTATAAACTGCAATATCCTCAACTCCGAGAGAATGCAATCTTACCGCCGCAGCAAGTCCGGATGCTCCGCTGCCGATGATAAGTGTATGAATTTTGCGCCTTGTAACCATATCAAAGCCGTCCTACAGTCATGCCGCCATCAACATTAATGATTTGTCCGGTAGAATAAGCAAGCATCCCTGCGGCAATCGCAGCAACAGCTTTGCCGATATCATCCGGAAAACCCCAGCGTTTCTGCAAAGTCAATCCGTCTGCAATAAGTTTGTCATATTTTTCAGTAACAACTTTGGTCATATCTGTTTTGATAATACCGGGCCGGATTTCGTAAACAGGAATATTCAAATCCGCCAGCCGGACTGCCCAGAGTTTAGTCGCCATAGCGACACCCGCTTTTGACAAACAATATTCACCGCGGCTGATACTCGCAACATCAGCCGAAACAGAACCTATATTGACAATACAACGGAAATTTTCCTTAACTCCATCGGCAATCATGCGTCCGGCAACTGCTTGCGTCAGAAAAAACGGACCTTTCAGATTGATATTCATTACCCGGTCAAAACTTTCCTCGCTCATTTCAGTAATATCGGCGCGCACCTCCGGAGCAACCCCGGCATTGTTGACCAGCATATCAATACTGCCGAAACTTTTGCAGAAATCATCCAGCATTTTTTCACGGCTTGCCGTATCAGAGATATCACATTGATAATATTCAAATCTGCCATTGAAATTTTCACGCAAATAAGACAGAAAATCCACAGCACAAGCAAGCTCTCCGCGACCGCAAAAAGCAACATTCGCCCCCTGCTCCGCCAAACATATTACAATTCCTGCCCCAATTCCTCTGGCTCCGCCGGTTACAAGTATATTCATAATTTATTTCTTCCATATTTTTCTATTAGTATAAATTTACCATTAAAATATATCTTCAAAGAAAAAAATCAAGCTTTTTTGGAAAAAAAACAAAAAAAAACTATCATATCGCACTATGACGATATGAGAGTTGAAAAAATATCTTCAATTACAAATTAAAAAATGCTTTCGGACCATCGTATGACATAATCTTTGCAAGATCCATTGCCACATTTTCCGGCATCTGTCCGCGCTCGACCATCGCGCCGAGAACGCTGGAAAGAACTCTGCGGAACATCTCAAAGCGTGAACCGTAGCTCAAAAATTTGCGTGAATCCGATACCATACCGGCAAAAACACTCAACACATCAACACTGCCGATGTATTCAAGCTGACGCTTCATGCCGATCGGAGTATCACACAGCCACCATGCAGACCCCAGACGGACTTTGCTGCCGAATGCACGGCTGATTGTCGCCAGAGTTGCCTGCTGTGAGGGATCGAGGCAGTACAGAACAACTTTTGCTTTGTCGTCCAGATGATTGAGAAATGCCAGAATTCCCGGCAGCTGATCCTGATAAAAATATGAAATATCTCCGCCGACATCAGGTCCCAGTGCATCATACAAACTGTAACGGACATCTCTGACCGCGCCGAGATGCAGCTGAGTAACCCAATCGCTGGCACTGTTCCATTCACCGAACTTCAACATCAGAACGCCCATGAAATTATTGACTTCTTCAGCAGTAAGTTTTTTGCCTTTCAAAGCCTTTTTGAAAGACTTTTCTGCCATTTTGACATCAGTATCGGCACCGACAGCGATTTCCAGACCGTGGTCGCTGGCGCGGCAGTCATGAGCTTCAAAATAATCATGTGACTGCTTGAGGCAATCAAAAAGATCATCAAGAGATTTGATATCTTTGTTGAAACGCTTACCGAGTTTTTCAACATAAGCTACCCAGTCAGCGGCAAAAATTTTCATTGCTTTGTCAGGACGCCATGTGGGGCGGACGAGCAAACGGCCGGCTTTGGCATTAACCGCTGCATGTTCTTCCAAAAGATCGACAGGATCATCGGTTGAACACATAACTTCAACATTCAAACGGCTGAGCAGTTCGATCGGACGATTGCATTCCTGTGCGAGGATTTCATTTCCTTTTGTCCAAATCTCTTCTCCGGTAGTGCCGTCGAGAATCAAATCAATGCCGAGGAAACGCAAATCCAGATGTATCCATTCATAAACAGGATTTCCTGCAATCAACGGAAAAACTTCTGCAAGTTTCATGAATTTATCATGATTTGAAGCCTTGCCGGTAATAAATTCTTCATCAACACCGCATTTGCGCATGGTTTCCCATACATAGTGATCGGTTGCAGCAAAAAGCTGCCACATATCACTGAAACACTCATTCTGCATCAGGAATTTAACATCCGCGTGGTTGTGGGCATCCACAACCGGCAGACCTTTGATTGATGCAAAAACAGTTTTGGCGGTATTATTTTCCAACAGATAATTTTCATCAAGAAACATTTTTTATCCCCATTTGAAAATTAAAGCATCATAATTCCGAAAACAAGAGTGAACAGAGCAACGGTTTCAACGATACCGAGGATCATCAGATAGTTGGCAAAACCTTTATCAGTTTCACCGAAAGCATCTGCTGCACATGCACCGGCTTTGCCCTGAAGCAATGCGGATGCAAGGAAACCGATTCCGGCAAAAAGTCCCATAAAAATATAGGTCCAGAGCGGAGCGCCTGCTTCTGCAACTTTGCCCTTGATCAATACCATCAGCACCATGGCATAAATAGTCTGAGACAACGGCGCACCGGCAAGTACCATCAGCAGAAAGGGAGCCTGTTTATTCTGTGCATAGCGTTTTTTCCATGCACCGATAGCCGCCATGCCGGCGATACCGCAACCCAATGCTGAACCGACAGCTCCGAGAGCAACACTCAAGTAACCGCTTGCATTAGCCAACTGTGACAAAATTTCCTGATTCATTTTTTTCTCCTTTATGTTAATTTGGTTTGTGAATATTTAAAATCAGTTGTTGTTTTCTTTATGTTCCGCAAAAGGTTTGTAGGCAAAGCCAGCCCATTGCAATCCGACATGATTGGAAAATTCCAATGTATTGAGACGCACACCATGCACCAGCACCGAAAGAATTGCCAACGCGATATTGAGTGAATGTCCGAGAAGCAGGATCACTACTCCGGCAATAATGCCGATCACGCCGCTTGACATGACACTTTGCGCCATACCGTTGAAACTGTACGCCAAATAATAACTTGCCATTCCGACCGCAAACAGACGGATATAGGAAAGCAAATCCACAAAACTGTTGATGATATTTGACGGAAATCCGAAAATACTGCCGGCATCCTTCCAATTTACCTCACAGATCGCAATCAAAATAATTCCGGCGACATAGAAATAAATCATTATCGCAGGGTATGCACCGGGTTTGACCAGCATTTTATCCACGAGAATAAAATTACCCATCATCACCAGCACCCAGCCGAGCTGTGCGCCGACATTGCGCCATTTCATATTGATCAATGCGCGCCAGAAATGACCGACGCATATCTGTACGAAACCAAGGAAGAAGCAAACCAGCTGTGCATTCTGATCCTTGACTTTGGCTTCTGTCAATGCCGGTATGCCGGGCAATGACATGCCGAAATAATTTCCTGTCATCGCACCCCATGCTATTGCGGCAACACTCAGCATCAGCACCAGTTTGAAAACTGCTTTCGGGGCAGGATTGTTTCTGTTTTTGAGGAAACCGATCAAACTGATGATAAAGAATACTGCTCCATATCCCGCATCACCGATCAATATACCGAAAAACAGAGTGAAAAATATCATTACCGCACCGGAAACATCCAGTTCATTGTATCCCGGAGAAATCGCCAGGAAGTCAAATAACGGCTTGATCATTTTGACCCACTTGGGAGTTTTGAGAAGCGTCGGAACGGCTTCTGTTTCCGCATCGGCATCTTCGACCAGCAGTCCCCAACCTGATTCAGCGGCGAGTTTTTCCAGATTTTCAATATCAGGAGCAGGAACAAATCCCTGCAGAACAGATATTTCTCCGAATTCCTTCATTGAATCACGCGCCTGCATGAACTCGATTTTTTCCTTTTGAGAATCCATATATTTCTGCAGCAGCGGCAATGCTTTGCCGCAACGCAACAATATCTGATGATTAATCTTGAGTGCGCGTACAGTTTTTTTCAATTCGCTTTTAAGCTCCGGCAATGATGCATCTGTGCGCGGCAGAGATGCCAGCGGAAGCTCTTTGGCACCGATTTCAACCGGAGATATCACTGCAAACGCATTCTGTCCCCGCATGGATGAAATAACCTCAAATACACAATCAGTCATCGCCTGCTGCATATCACGCAAACGCTTGTCTGGAGCCATACAGAGATAAACAAACAAGCCGCTGCGGTTCAACGCTTCCAAATCTTTGCGATTGAAATTTCCCCACATACTCAATGATTGAATATCACGCTGAAGTTCCTCGCGTTTCTGATTGAGTTTCTCATTCTCCTCCAATACTGCAGAAGCACGCTCAAAAACACCATCTCCTGACCCGAATTCAGCAACAGCTTTGTCCGGATCGTATGCGCCTTTGTAAAGCATGAGCGTATTGGCAATTTTCTCCATTGCTCCGAAATCAGCAGCACTTGCAATACGGTCGCGTGAATCTTTGAGAACGGTACTGCCAATATGCATAACGCCCAGTTTTTTCAATTTGCCGATGGTTTCGATCTCATATTTTCTGAGGACGAGCAAAGACACTTTTTTCATTGGAACAATCATGATGCATTTGCCTCCATCGTTTTCTTTTTAGCGATTTTGGAACGGGCAACTGCTGCGGTGGTCAAATCTCCGAGCTGGATACCAATAGTACGGATATTGGCCTTGCATTCGGGGATTTTGACCTTTTCAAAAAGATTCACTCTCTGAGTTGTTGTACGCAGTTCATCGCTCAACAGCCTGTGCTGTTCCTCCAAAACAACATATGCTTCCTTGAGCGATACAAAATCCTGCAATGATTTGATCGCATCACGGAAACTCCACGGCATACGGAAAGGATCATATTCGACCTCTTCAAACAATGCCTCCTCAAAAGTCGGCACATTGACACCGGCGATATTGGCAGAACCTTTGCGTATGCTTTTCACCCGAACCTTGCCCTGCAGCGGCACGAAAAAGCTCTCCGCACCGAACAGAGCAATAAAAGATTTCAGCGATGCCGAAAACTTCTCCTGTTCAGCCAGATTTGCTTCCAGAAGATCAACGCTGTTGCGTATCTCCATTTGAAGCTGCTGCTTTTTCAACTGCAAAGTCGGCAGAAAACGCTTGTATTGTTTCAGCGCGTCCTGCTGTTTTTTCAGTTCAGTTTTTGTCAGCTTTATCTTTGCCATTTACTGCTGCTCCTGCCAATACTCCTTGACCAGATCGGTTTTGATACCGGTTTCTGCTGGTTCAAAACATTCAGCCAATGTCTTCCAGCCCAAATCCAGAGCGTCTTCCAGCGGAATATTGACCGCCAGATCCATCATACGCGATTCAAAAAGTTTTCCGTATTTGAGAAGCTTTTTATCCCAGTTGCTCATCTGGAAACCCATGGATTGTTTTTCAAGTGTACTCTTGAAGTCGGAGTACAGACGGATCATCGCGTCCATGATAGCGCGGTGGTCGGGACGGGTATTGCCGTTGACCTGCTGTTTCAGACGGCTCAAAGAACCGAACGGTTCGATACGGCCGTTTTTCAAATAGAACTGTCCCTCGGTAATGTAACCGGTATTGTCGGGAATGGGATGGGTAACGTCATCACCGGGCATAGTTGTAACCGCCAGAATGGTAATTGACCCCGCACCGTCAAAGTCAACCGCTTTTTCGTAACGGGAAGCCAGCTGACTGTACAAGTCGCCGGGATAACCGCGGTTTGACGGAATCTGTTCCATGGTAATAGCGATTTCCTTCATCGCATCGGCGAAGTTGGTCATATCGCTCAAAAGCACCAATACACGCTTGCCGTCAATAGCAAGTTTTTCAGCAACGGCAAGAGCCATATCCGGAACCATCAGACATTCCACTGTGGGGTCGCTGGCGGTATGGACGAAAAGAATTGATTTTGAAAGCGCGCCGTTGGCATCAAGAGTATTTTTAAAGTAAAGATAATCGTCGTATTTGAGTCCCATACCGCCGAGAATGATAACATCAACTTCTGCCTGCAATGCAATACGCGCAAGCAGCTGGTTGTAAGGTTCACCTGCGACTGAAAAAATCGGCAGCTTCTGTGATTCGACCAATGTATTGAAAACATCAATCATCGGAATACCGGTACGGATCATATTACGGGGAATAATTCGCTTGGCGGGATTGACGGACGGACCGCCGATATTGATGAGATTGTCTTCCAGTACAGGTTTGCCGTCGCGGGGCATCCCGCGTCCGTTGAAAACGCGTCCGAGCAAATCTTCACCGGAAGCAATCTGCATTTCATGTCCGAGAAAACGCACCTGATCTCCGGTACTGATACCGCGGCTGCCGGCAAAAACCTGCAGTGAAACTTTATTATCCTGCAGACGGATGACCTGAGCCAGAGAAGTTCCACGGGCAGAAGTAACTTCTGCAAGTTCATTATAGGCAACATTTTCCGCTTCAACGGTAATAACATTACCTGCAATCTGAATGATTTTGTGATAAACCTTACGCATTTTTGCTGTGTTCTCCTATTTTAGCAGCGATTGCCGCTTCCTGTTCTTTGAATTCAGCGGACTGGAATTCGAGATAGTTGCAGTCGATATACATCTGACGCAGGTTCAGGATAAATGAACGGACCTCGTCTTTGTCTTCAAAATCAAAATCGCACTTCAACACCTCCAGCACACGGTCAAACATATAACGCTGGCGCTCATAGTCAGTAGTACCGTCCACCTTGTCAAAAGTATTCTGCTGCAGGTAAGTATAGTCCAGAAATTCACTCTTGAGGTAAACCATGAAGTCTTCAATATTTGTACCTTCTTCACCGACAACTTTCATCATCTGATTGACTTCATTGCCGCGACGGAGGACATCTTTGGCATAAGCGATTTTCTCTGCATCGACCACACCGGAATATTTGCTCCAGCTGTCGAGCGGATGGATGGCGGGATAACGGCGTGCATCGGAACGCTCACGGGAAAGACCGAGGAATGCACCGACGACCTTCAAAGTTGACTGGGTAACCGGTTCTTCAAAGTTTCCGCCTGCGGGACTTACTGAACCACCGATAGTAACAGAACCAAGTTCGCCACTCTCCAATCTGACCAGACCGGCGCGTTCATAAAACGCTGCAATCAGAGATTCGAGATATGCAGGGAACGCCTCTTCACCTGGAATTTCCTCCAGACGGCCGGACATTTCGCGCAAAGCCTGCGCCCAACGGCTTGTGGAGTCAGCCAGAAGCAATGAATTCAATCCCATCTGCCGGTAATATTCAGCCAAAGTAACCGCAGTGTAAACAGATGCTTCACGGGCAGCAACAGGCATACTTGAAGTATTACAGATGATGATTGAACGCTCAATCAGAGTACGACCGGTTTTCGGGTCCTTCAAATGCGGGAATTCACGCAGGATTTCGACGACTTCACCGGCGCGTTCACCGCAAGCGGCAATGATCACGATATCGGCTTCAGCATTCTGACTGATTGCGTGCTGAAGAACGGTTTTACCCGCGCCGAAAGGTCCGGGAGTACAGAAAGTACCACCAACTGCAACAGGGAAAAAACTGTCGATAATGCGCTGGCGTGTAACCAGAGTTTTATTGGGCAGAAGCTTTTCTTTGTAAGCGGAAATCGGAATCTTGACCGGCCACTTCTGCACCATTGAAACTTCACGGATCTCACCATTGGCATTTTTCACTTTGGCAATGGTATCGCCGATTTTGTATGCCCCGTCGGGTTTGATTTCAACAACTTCCCATTCACCGCGCCAGTCAAAAGGCAGCATGATGTAATGTTTGAACATACCCTCATAAACAAAGCCAAGTCTTCCGGAAGCAATCAATTTGTCGCCTGTTTTTGCCATGACAGTAAAATCCCACATTTTTTCGTAGTCCAATGCGGGGAGATACAGACCGCGCTGCAGGAAAAATCCGGATTTTTCTGCCAGCAGATTGAGGGGGTTCTGCAAACCGTCATAAACCTGTGTCAGCAATCCCGGGCCGAGTTCAACACTCAAAAGTTCATCAGTAAATTCAACTTCATCCCCCACAGAAAGCCCGTTTGTACTCTCAAAAACCTGCATATCGGCGCGGTTTCCGCGGATACGGATGACTTCACACTTCAAAGACTCATCGCCGACATGCACATAAGCCACTTCATTCTGCGTGACTTTTGTATCAAATTCAACGGTCAGCATGTTCCCGTTGACGCCGACGACGCGGCCCTTATTGTTATCCAGCATAATAACTCCTTATATATTATGATTTGTTTTGACTTGTTCCGAGGATCTCCCCGATCAGGATATCAAAATTAGCTTCACCCTGTTCGACACTCAATGAAGCATATTTTTCGATGATGAGCAACTGCATACGGTATGCAGCGAGAAATTCAAAACTGAAGCCAGCCAAAGCACCAAGTTCGCCGATTTTGTCAAAACGCGCCTGATCTATCATACGGTCGCGTTCCAGAGGATCATCTTTGGCGGCTGCATTCTGGACGATTGAATCGATTTCGGAAAAATAATCATCCTCTTTCTGCAAATATTTCGCAGCCGCGCCATTCGGCATGGCAACATTGGCAATGGCATTGCGCAAATTGGTATCCCAGCGGAGAAAATCGCGCTGAATCCCGCTTGACGGGGATTTTGCGGGCGGATTTTCCAATGAAACTTCCGCCAATTTATCAGCATCTCCGGCAGCAAGTGCATTGCGACACATCTCATCAAAAGCACGCACTCCGCCATCAAATACAGGATGCTGAAAATCAAGCATCGGCAATGTACTGATAAAATAGTAATAATTCATAAGATTTCTTTCTGAAAAACAAATCCCGGCAGAAATCTGCCGTATTCTACATTATTTTTTCAACAATTCTCCAACGACAGGACCGGCATATTCACTCAGGAGCGCACAAACTGCCTCGTCACTGAAATCATAGAAAATATCACTGCCGGAAAAATTGACTTTGAAACCGCCGGCAAGTTCTTTGTCGGGAAAAACTTCACAACGATCGCGGAAACTTTCCTTCAATGCACCGAGCAGAGCCGCTTTGAGTGCATCAACATCTTTGACAGCGCTGACGACAGTAAGTTTGGTATCGGGGGATTTGGCGAATGAATCGCAGAGTTCAGCAATGATTTTTGCCATGTAATCCGCGGAAAAAGCCTGAGCTGTACTGTCGGCAAAAATCTTATTCAAACGGCCCTGAATCTCATTTTTGAGAGTGAGGATGATATCACGCGAAGCCTGAACAACGGCACTTTCGGCGCGTTTTTTGAGATTTTCACTTTCTGATTCTGCGTTTTTAATGATTTGTGCTGCTTCCTGTTTTGCCAGAGCGATAATTTCAGCACTTTTTTTCTCGGCAGCGGCTATGATTTCTTTTTCCTGAACAGCAGCTTTGTCGAGACCTTCCTGCTTGATTTTGTCAAGCAAACTTTGCAAATCCTGTGCCATTTTGTGTACCTTTCATGTAAAAAAATATATAATTAAATATAGCAGTCAAACACGAAATTTCAAGGTTTTTTTATAATATATTTCATTATAACTTCAACTTCAGAATTAAAAAGTGCGACCTTGCTTCTTTTTAATTTTCTTTCTTTGATATCGAACTCATAAGGCAAAAGTTCCGTACTTTTGCCGAGAGCTTTAATATCCAAAATATTATTATTTCCAACTTTCTTATACTCAAGCACTAATGTTTTTGCAAAAAAATCCTTCAATGCATCTACGGCAAAACAGTCCTCCACAGAATTCCCTTTCTGTGCAAATGATTCCAGTACTCCCATCCTCATTCTGGCAACATAATTATTTTTCAATGAAAATGTTTGAATCTTGAACGGATTATAAAAATCATCCGCACTGACAGATATTCTGCCATTGAACATTCCACTCAGCATACCCTCCGGAACGCCGAGAGTACTTTCAATGTATTTTGCAGGAAAATTCCTAACTTCAAAAACATTTTCGCCGCGTTTATTTTTTCCTGCATAAGAAATCTTTGACAATTCAGCAGCAAAAGTCCCGTCAAATCCATTGAGTTCAACTCCGTTCCGGCGCGAAACAGCCAACTTTATATTTCCGTTTTCCAATATGCGGTCATTCTGTTTCAATTCCGCATAACGGATAGCCGCAGAGAGAAAATCATTATCATTTCTGAATTTTACATCGCCATTTATCCCACGGATATTTTCGGTATCACTCTCAAAGCTGCCGCTTTTCAAAACAATACCGGCATCATTATTTTTCCGGGTATAAGTTATATCAAAACGGCATGGAGTCCCCTGACATTTTAAATTTCCATCTGCATATTGTCCATGATTGACCTCCGCAACTGTCATTTCCGGCAAAATATATTCCCTGTTTCTGAAATTCACAATCATCTGCCCCAGGTCCAGATTGCGCCGCGCCCACACACCTTCTGCGGTTGACAAACAATTGAATGAGGATGACGGCGAAGCGCATGATATCCAGTCATTTTTGAATTTCCAGTTATGAGGAATCAATGAAACAGTACGGCAGACCGGAAGATATTGAGAGGCTATATCGCCTTTGACTGCAGTTTGTACGGATTCTGCATTGAATATATTTTTGCCGATTTTCACTGCATTCACCACTCCGTCCCAGCTCCAGTTATTTTTATTGAGCGCGAACTTGCCTTTTATTTTTCCGACAGAAACCTTTTCATGGTTCAACCGTCCGCTGAATCCCGGCAATAAAACATCAAAATTCTCACTCCTGCGGCTGCCGCGCAGTTCCGGATTGCCGCGGCTCTGCAATTCCAATCCGCCGTATTTTAAATTCATTTCCGACACACCGAGCAATATCTCATTAAGGCTGATCCTGCCGTCAAGATATTTCATTCCCAAATTCACACCGCTCCGGAAATCCGGCACACCGAATTTCATCTCTCCGACCGAAAAAGCATATTTATTTCTGCCGTCAGTATCCGGTGCGAAAGTCAACTTGATATTTTTCAAAAGAAATCTGCTTTGCTCCACAGCTCCGTCTGCCACCGAACATATTATACTGCCGGTAGAAACCGGTTCAAGCGTATCTCCGGACAAGCTCAAAATACAATCACCCTCCAGCTTTACCTGCGAACCGATAATGATATTTTTGCGCCGGTCCCTCAAATCAACATTGCCCATTTCAAGCTCATAATGAAATCCGAAATGATCCGACTGTGCTCCGCTGCCGGACAATTTGAAACTCTGCCCCTGAAAAGCAATATCAAAATCATTCCACTTCAACTTGACATGCGGAACTCTTTTCTGGGTATCCAAACGGCTGAGTTCCCATGTTTTCTGCTGCATATCCCATTTGCCGACAATGCGGTGACGGATCGCAGAGGTACGGCGGTCAAGCTCCAAACCGAACATATTTTTGAATGAACTTTGGTTGAATTCAAGTTCCCCGTCAAAATTCAACGCGTCTTTTTCAAGCGTATTCTGCGAAATAACAAAATAATAGAGTCCCGCCCTCACCGGAGCTGCGGCAAAAGCATTTCTAAATTCAATATGCCAGTTCTGCGGATTCAGATATTCCCAGCTTATGCGTCCGCGGCGGCTGCCGTACAAGGTAAAAATCGACCCTTTTATGCCGGCCTGGACTCCGAAATCACTGCTGCCGCGGATATATTCAAGTTTGCGTTTTGCAATATCATAACAGAATTGCCCCGACAAATTTTCCACTCCGCTCATCGCAAAAACTTCCGGAATACCGAAAGACAAACGGAAAAATTCAAAATCACTCTGCTTTGCCAAATACTGTCCAACAACTTTTTTCTCATTGCTGTTATAAAGAAAATTAACTTTCATATCCCCGGCATGGATTCCCAGCAGATAAAAATCATTCAAATCATCAAAAATACTTTTAACTGCGAGCTTGCGTGTCCTGCCCTCCGGATTGGTCAAATTCAAATCTCCGACAGTCATAAATGCCGGAAATTTTCCATTTGCAGAGCGGAAATTTGCAAATTCCCCCTGAACACTCTTCAAAAATTCATTCATTTTGAAGCCGTTTACAGTTTTTTTCTGTAAATCCAAATCCCAATGCACGCCCTCAACAGTAATACGCCGCAGATTTGTACGCCATGGCAACTCAAAAAAACGCACCGGAAAATAAAGAGAAACTTTACCATTCAAGTTGTATTTTTTCAACAATTCGACATCTGTTTCAGCAAAAGCGACAGTTCTTTGCCGATAATTTATCTCATAACTGCCGCCACGGAAAAATCTGCGGCTGACAGCATCTGCCGCATTCTCAAGCGCGATTCGCCGTATCCAGTACCGCGCCGCATACAGCAATGCCAGCAATATCAGCAATGACAAAAGTATGATCAGAATATTTACTGTGCGTTTACTTGGCATAAATCACTTCCTGCAAATTATAATCCAGGTTCTTCAGGAACGGTTATCAAATTGGTATCACTGCGTTTTTCAAGATCATAAAAATCCTGTTTTTTCTGTTCTTTGTACGCCACAAATTTTTCTTCTGCAATATTCAATGCTGCGCTCAATTTACGGATATCTTTCAGCAGCATATTACAATTGCCGTTCACAAAATTGATTATAAAATCAATATTTTCAGCACTGAGCTTCTCTTTGTAATTGGCAACCAGCAATTCATACGCTTCTGCAGAGCTGCCCATCAAAGCAAGTCCGTTTGCTTTCAAAAGAAGTTTTGCCCAATGCCATTTACCGGTCTGATGCCGTTTGAGATTGATTTTATCAGCGGCACGGAACTGTACCTCCCCTTGCCCCGCATATCCGGCGGCAACAGCATAATTCAGATAAAAATCCTGTCCGACATTGCCGTGTACGCCATCATAATAAATTCTGAAAATATCACCAGCCATATTCATCGGCATATTGCTGTAAAACAAACGGACATAATCAAGATTCATATAATTTTTTACCGGATCATCCTTCAGATAACGCTGATAGTTTTCGCGGATTTTGGCAATTCCGGCACGATGACTGCGGATAAAATATTCAACATTGGTACCGATTTCCGCCACATCGGCGGCATTTTTGTTCTGCCAGATACTTTCGACCGGCAAATCAAGACCGACAGCCCGGCTCAAACGCACAGAAGCAGGGCTGATTTTACCGCCGCCGAGCTTGTCTGCCATATAGTGATAAATCGAGGCACGGCCCCAATCTTTATTGCTTTCATAATAATCACCCAATGCCTGAACGGCAGGAATATATCCGCGATCGGCACTTTTTTTCAACAATTCACAGCGTTTTTCCTCATTGCTTTCGGACAGAGCCAATTCATAGAAAGCCGGAGCGCAGCCGAGAGCGGCAGCCTTTTCATACGCGCTGCGGACAAGCATCTTATTTCTGCTCAAAAGGGCAAGTTCTATCATTGCCGGAGCAGAATTGCCTTCGGCAGCCTTTCGCAAATACTCGCGTCCTTTTTTCTCATTCTGCTTAAAAATGGCAGAACCGAAAATGTAATTTGCATCAGGTTCATTGCCATCAAGCGCATCCTCAAGCACCCGTTCAAGCTGTTCCACCGACAATACACCTCTTGTTCTCGTCAGAAAATCAGCCATTGCCGGTCCGCTGCCGTCGCACTCATTATTGTATGCTTTTTCGTAAAAATAACGCGCTTTATTTTCCGATTTTATCAAACCGCGTCCGCGGTCATACATTCTGGCAACAGCCAGATATGCGGGTTTGCGAAGCACTCCGGGCAATTCATTGATATCAGCGGCGGCGCGCGAATAAAAATTCATTGCGACATCATTATCAACCTCTGTCGCACCGAGTCCATACTCAAAAATTTCTCCGAGATAATAACAGGCAAGCGGATTTTCGCGTTTTGCCGCTTTTTCAAAATAACGGCGGGCCTCATCGTATTGGATCATGGGGATTTTCTGTGTTCCGTAAAAATATTTGATACCGATCAGAACCTGTGCAATTTCATCTCCGCCGTCAGCATCTTTCTGCAATGATTCAAAAGAAGTACAGCCGCACAGCAAAACAGTCAACAATCCCGCAAACAAAAATATTTTTTTCATTTCAAATTCTCCGCTGATATTAAATAAATATAAAATTATGTATTTCAGATAATTTAACCTTTATCTTGCAAAAATGCAATTATTTTTTCAGAAATTTTCATACCTAAATTGGGAATTTTCCGCGAAAGTTCTTCCGGGGTCATCTTTTTCAATCTGGCAACCGAGCCGATACGGCTCAAAATCTCTTTTTTGCGGACTGCTCCGATGCCGGGAATTTCCTCCAGAACTGAATATTCAAGCAGCCGCTGGCGCAAATGTTTGTGGTATGTGATCGCAAAACGGTGAGCTTCATCACGCAATGCCTGCAAAACTTTCAATGCCGGATTGCTGCGGCTCAAAAGTACACTCTCTGAACGCCCCGGCAAAAATATTTCCTCCTCGCGTTTAGCCAAACCTATCACCGGCAGAACCGGACAATTTATCTCTATCAAAGCATCTACTGCAGAACTCAACTGCCCCTTGCCGCCGTCAACAACCAGCAAATCAGGCAATTTTCGCCCCTCCCCGATCAAACGGCTGAAATGGCGGGTGATCGCCTCTTTCATCATAGCAAAGTCGTTACTGCCCTCAACAGTTTTTATCCTGAAATGCCGGTATGACGATCTGTCCGGTCTGCCGTGTCTGAAACAAACCATACTGGCAACAGCCAATGTCCCCATGATGTTGGAAATATCAAAACAAATGATCGTATCCAGCGGATTTGCCAAACCGAGTTCACTCTGCAACTGTTTCATTGCCGCCATACCGGAAAGTTCATCTTCGCGCTCCGGCAATACTGCATTTTCAAAACGGCGTACTCTGGGACCGAAAACTGCCAGCAGGTTCTGTTTGACATCCCGCAGGCGCGCACATTTTTCAAATTTCAATTCCGCCGCCGCTTTTTTCATTTCATCATCCAGTTCAGCACAGAGTTCTTTGGTATTGCCTTTCAAAACTTCAAGTGCGGATTCAACCTGTTTGCGGTAATCTGCTTCTGAAATCCTGCCGCAGCACGGAGCGGAACAATCCCGCACCGCCCGTTTCATACAGCGTTTTACAGTTTCCTCATCCGGCTCATCATATTTACAGCTGCGCAGCTTGAACCGGCGCAATATAAATTCCAATGTACTCTGCAGCGCACTTCCATTCGGAAACGGTCCGAAATACATCGCTGTATCATTTTTGCGCTCAAAACGCACCTTGGTAAAAGTTGGAAATCTGTCCTGAAGATTAAGGCGCAGCAACGGATAACGCTTATCATCGCGCATCAGAATATTATATTTGGGGGCATAATCTTTGATCAACCGGGATTCAAGGATCAATGCCTCCTCTTCATTGCGGACGACATGAAATGCCCAATCATCAATGCTTTTGATAAGTGATCTGGTTTTGACATCAGCGCGTTCGGCGCGCGCGGGCTGAAAATAATTGCCCAGACGGCGGCGCAAATTCACCGCTTTGCCGACATAAATCACGCTGCCGAACCGGTCGCGGAAAACATATACTCCCGGTTTCGGAGGTATTTCAGATGGCAGATATTCATGCTTCATTGCTCAAACTATCCCAGCAAATCATGCACAAATTGAGGCAGGACAAAAGAACTTCTGTGGATTTCTTTATTATAATAACGCAAATTTTCAGGCGCATTCCTGCGCGGCTCACGCGGATCAACTCCGGCACCACCGACACAAATACCTATATTGCCCGTCGGATAAGTCGGCACATAAAACATTCCGTATGCGCTGTATTCAAAACATTCGCGGCTGATTTCCTGCAGACTTTTCACGACATCCGGCAACAGAAACGGAGATTCAGACTGTGAACCGATAACCCCGCCATGTTTCAATGCTTTACGCATATTTCTGTAAAATTCAACTCCGAAAAGCGGTTCTCCCGGACCACCCGGATCCGTGGAATCAACAATCACAACATCATATTCCGCCTCAAACTGCTTTATAAATTCACTTCCGTCGGCAATATGCACATGTACGCGCGGATCATTATATGAAACTGCAGTTTCCGGCAGATATTTTTTTGATACTTCTATGACTTTTTCATCAATTTCACAAATATCAGCTCTTTCAAGCTGCGGATATTTGATAACTTCACGCAAAACACCACCGTCACCGCCGCCGATCACCAACACTTTGCGCGGTTCATTTGCGCACGCGCACATTACGGTATGTGCCATCATCTCATGGTAACAGAATTCATCCCACGAAGTCAACTGAATAATGCCGTTAAGCATCAAAAGTTTTCCTTTGCCGGTGGTTTGATATACATCAATCACCTGAAACGGTGTTTCTGCATGTTCCAGATGTTCAGCAATTTCCAGCGTCAGACCAAACCCGTTGGCCGCCTCTTTTATCCATTCACCCATAAAATCCTCCAATTCATCGTATGTAACGGAACACTTCTTTCCAGACCGGAGATGGAGGAGTCATTTTTGCCGCATTTTCGAGTTTGCCGAAGAATACTTCATAGTAGAACGGCAGATATTTCATCTCATTGTTTTTCGGCATTTTTTTAGCATACATATCAAATAATCTCTTACGCATCTGTGCATCATCAAGAGAAATTTTGTAAACCCGGTCCGAAGTTACCGACCGCCCCGTAAACTGATGTTTTTCAAAATCCACATCCAGGATCTCAACTTGTCTATAACGCGGCAGAACAATAAAATGTCCTTTATACAAATTGCGCTGCTCAGTCATAAATTGATACATTTTGCGGATTCGCGGCAATTCTGCAAGCAGTCTGCGTCCGTATTCATCGACCTGACGGTGAATCTGCATCTGCACTCCGTCAGGATTGTAATCGGTAAAAAGATTATCGACCTTGCGCTTCAATTCATCGACTTTCTTCTCATCAGCAAATGCGGCAGCAAAAAGTTTGGCAAATTCAGGATAGACCTTTGCTATTTTCTGACGGTAAATTTGCATACGCTCTTCAAGTTTGCGTTTTTCCTCTGCCTCTTTGCGGCGCTGTTCTGCTTCGGCTTTCTGCAAAGCGGCACGACGGGCATTTTCTGCTTTCTTTTCCGCCTGAATACGCGCCTCTTCTGCAATACGGTTTTTCTCCTGCTGAACACGGCGGTTTATCTCTGCAGAATGGGCAGAAGCAGCTTTGGCACGGGCAGCAGCCATCCAAACCTTTTCATCCTCTCTATGGACGAGAGCCTGCATTCCGGCAAAAGGTACTTTTTCATTTTCAAGTTCCGGAGTGCCATTGTCATGTATAAAAGTTTCAACTTTCTGCAGGAACTCTTTGCCTTTGGTCGGATTATCTTTCAAAAATTTAACGATTTTTTCTATTTCAGGCACATAAT
This sequence comes from Victivallaceae bacterium, assembly GCA_045538635.1. Taxonomy (GTDB): domain Bacteria; phylum Verrucomicrobiota; class Lentisphaeria; order Victivallales; family Victivallaceae; genus RGIG5270. The sequence continues at coordinate 10,898 of JAZSRU010000090.1, read as the reverse complement.
CTTTGCGCAATTCCTGAATTGTCAATTCTTTTTTGGGTTTTACCGGCACGCGATGAACTATTGTTTTAGCAACTTCTTCGCGTTCTTTGTTCCATGCTTTCACCTGATCAATAATCGGAGCTTTCCAATTATTTTTGTAAAGATACCATGTTATACCGCCGCCACAGGCAAGCAGCAAAAACAATACGGTTATCAATGTTTTCTGCAAGCCTTTATTTTTTTCTTTTTCAACTTTTTCAGTTTTTTTCTTTTTACCGGAAGTTGCTTTTGCTTTTTCTGCACTTTTTTCAAGTACGGCAGCAGGAGCGGCTTTTTCGGGAGCAGGCTCATTTTCGGGAGCAGCACTTTCAGCTTTTTTCAATCCGATCTTGGGGGCTGCCGGAGCAGATGCCGCCGGAGCTGCTGCAGACAACTGAACTTTCGGTGGAGCTGCTGCCGGTGTACTGAGCTGTATTTTAGGTGCAGCGGCATTTTGAGAAGCAGAAAGCTGAATTTTGGGAGTAGCAACAGATGCGGTATTCGGTTTTGACAACTGCACTTGCGGAGCAGAAGATGCTTTCGGAGCAGAAGCCGGAGCGGCCGGAGCTTTCGGCATACCGCCGATTGAAAGTTTCAAACGGTTTCCGGCACCGGGACCGGAAGCAGCGGCACTTTTTCCCGGTGCCGCTGAATCTGTTGAAGCTGTATTTGCCTGCGGTTTGTCAAAATATTTTTTCAAATCAGCAACTACATCTGCGGCACTCTGATAACGGTTTGCAACATCTTTTGCCATCATTTTGGTAATAATATCGTTCAGCGCCGCCGGAACACTCTTGTCTTTCTGCGCCGGCGGAATAAATGTACCATTGACATGCTGATGAGCTATTTCTGTTGCACTGTTGCCGGTATATGGAAATTCTCCGGTCAGAAAATGATAAAAAGTGGCCCCCAGACTGTAAATATCACTGCGAACATCCGTAGGTTCTCCCAGCAGCTGTTCCGGGCTGATATACTGCGGAGTTCCGAGGACTTCATCTTCGTCTTCATCGACAGCGGAATCTCCGAATATTCCGGCAAGTCCGAGGTCGGCAAGTTTGGCACGCCCGTTTTTATTAAGCATTATATTGTCCGGTTTGATATCATGGTGAACAATTTTATTTTCGGTCCACGCATAATCAAGCGCACCGGCAATATCAATAATGATTTTTGCCGCAATGTCCGGTTTTATTTTCTTTTGCTCAGCGAGTTCTTCCTTCATTGTTTTGCCGTCAACATATTCCATGGCAAAAAAATAAACTCCGTTTTCCTCACCTACGGCATAAGCCTGCACAATATTTGGATGATTGAGTTTGGCAGCAGCTCGCGCCTCACGGACAAACTGCACTACAAATTCATTATCCTCGGCATATTTATCTTTGAGAATTTTCAATGCAACCGGCCGGTCAAGAGTCATCTGCTGAGCGAGATAAACAATCCCCATACCGCCGAATCCAAGTTCTTTCTGAATGATAAAATCATTAATTATCATGCCGCTGTCAAAAGCACCGGCAGGTGCTGTCACAACTTCATTGCAATGTCCGCACGATACAGTCTTGCCGAGATTGACTGCATCAATACTGACTATTCCGGAACATTTTGGACATTTAAACTGCATAAAAACTCCCGTGTTGATTACATCTCTACCCCTTTGTCCAGGAGAACCAGATTATCACGGTGCACGACCTCTTCGTCGGCATCACGCTTCAAAATTTCAGCAATTTCTCCTGACTTATGAAGAATTATTTTGTTGCACTCATCGCTGTCAAAATTCACCAACCCGCGTGCAATTACCTCTGACGGATTTTCAATACTGACGATTTCAACGGTATCACCGCGTCTGAACCGTCCCTCAATTTCTTTGACACCTGACGGCAAAAGGCTTCTGCCTTTGGCGATCAATGCTTCTGCCGCTCCTGCATCCACAAGCAGTTTTCCCGCACATTTGGCAAAAAAACCGATCCACAATTTGCGTGAATGAATTTTCTGCGGCCGCGGCAGAAACAGAGTTCCGATATCTTTGCCATCAGCAATATCATGCAGAACTCCGACTTCTCTGCCGTCCGCGATCCACAAATGCCCGCCGGCACTCATAAGCAAATTTGCTGCACGCAATTTGGAACTCATACCGCCAATCGAAAATTCAGCATTGTCAGTTCCCTGCGCCATGGCACGGATAGAATCACTCAATTTGCTTACAACACTTATGCGGTCAGCAAGTTTTCCCTCTGCATCGCGCTCGCGCAAGCCGCTTTCTGTCGTCAGGATCACCGTCAACTGTGATCCGGTCAGACTGCCGAGCATGGCAGACAGAATATCATTATCGCCAAATTTTAATTCATCGACAGAAACAGAGTCATTTTCATTAACGATCGGCAGCACATCATTTTCCCACAATGCGTTGATACAATTCACCACATTGATATAACGGGTGCGGCTGCGCAAATCAGATGCCGTCAGCAGCAGCTGGGCAGTGCGGATACCGTGAGCGGCACATTCGCGTTCATAAATCTCCATCAACTTGCCCTGTCCGATAGCGGCAAGAGCCTGAACTTCAGCCAGTTTACGCGGACGCTTGGCAAGTCCGAGAACTTTCATTCCCATACCGACAGCACCGCTTGTAACGAGAATTACCTGAAATTTTTTCTGCCGCAGATAAGCGATTTCATTGACCAGAGCGGCAATTTTCTGCGAATCAGTCAGCAAACGGGTCCCTGCCTTGACAACGATCTGGCGGCAGTTTGCAATCAGATTTTTACGCAATTCAATATTTCGATCCATTTTTATCTCCAAATGCACGAGGCACAAAACTTAAAAAAAACTTATCATTCATATTATACACCAACTTTGCAATATTAGCAAATTTTTTCTTGAAAAATCTGGAAAAAGAATTAAATTATTTAAAAATACACAAAAAACAGGAGCCAAAATGGGAAAATTTTACTGGATCTACGGCAGCGACGAGCAGGCCGTTAAAAAGAAAGCCGCAAATCTCGCCGCCGAATTAACCGCTGACTCTGCTCAATGCGATATGGAAACTATCTCCGCTGACAACGGAAAATATGAGGATATCATGCAGAAATTCATCAGCGATCTGCAGACTCCGCCTTTTCTCTCTCCTGAAAAACTGGTCTTTCTGCGCTACTTTCCTTTCGCAGACAAACTCTCCTCCGGTCAGGACGAAACCACCGCCGCGGCACTTGACCAGCTGCTGAACCTCGATGAAAATATCCATGTCATCATCGAATCAATTCAGACTGTTCCTGATATGCGCAAAAGCAATGCAAAAAAACTCAAAGCTGCTGCAACAATCATAATTCAGGACTCCCTGAAAGCAACCGATAAAAATTTCAGCACTCTCCGCACCGACGCCATCAAAGAAAAACTGCATTCAGAGGGAAAAAACATCACCCCGGATGCGTTGAAATTCCTCGTTGACACCCTCGGCAGCAACAGCGGTGTCCTGGATAATGAAATTGAAAAACTCTGCTCATACCTCGGCAGAAATGAAACTAAAATCACTCTCGATATCTGCCGCGCCCTGTGCGCCAGAACCCCCGAAAGTGTAATATACTTTTTTACCGGTGCATTATTGGAACAAAACCTCAAATCCGCCCTCGCCGCTCTCTCTGATCTCATCAGTTCCGGCGAAGCCGAAATCCGCATCATGGCATCAGTAAACAATTCTATAACCGATCTCGTAAAAAGTCTCAATGCCATGGTCGAACTCGGCATTGATCCGCAAAAACTCAATCCGAAAACTTTTGATTATCTCCCCGCCGATGTCAGAGAAAAACATCCGGATAATCCGCTCCTCAAAATGCACCCCTTCCGCGCTTTCAAAGTTTGCGAAAATGCAACTTTCTGGTCCCGGGAAAAACTGGCAAAAGCTCTGTCCATTGCCGCCGATACAAACCTCGCTCTCGTTTCCGGCAGCGGCAACGCACGACTGATTATGGAACAGATGATCCTGAAAATCTGCACTCTTAAATAAAAAACTCTGTACTGAATAAAAAACGCTATGCGATAAAATTTTCATCAGCATAGCGGACAACAAACAATATTTTTTCAAAAAATCAACTGAGTTTATCAATTGCGGCAATAGTATTTTCAGTCGCTCCGGCGTTGGCATTAACCGCATTAAATGCATTCATACGCAAGCAATCGGCATAATCACGATCTTTGAATATTCCGGCAAGAACATCGGTCAAAGTATCATCTGTGGCAATGGCAATACCATTTGCATTTTTAAGAAGATCAAAGAGAAAACGGAAATTTTTAAGCTGCGGACCGCAGACGATCGTGCGCTTCAAAAGCGCCGGTTCAATAAGGTTATGCCCCTCATCCTGCCCGGCAAGACTTTTGCCCATAACAACGATATCAGCAACATTCATAAATTTCAGCATTTCTCCGGTAGTATCAGCAAGCAGACAGAGATTATCTGCATTGCCGCCGGCAAAATCCTGATTTACAGTGCTTTTGCGGATAAAAGATATATTTTTGTTTTTCAATATTTCTGCAATATCATTGCCGCGCTCGGCATGACGGGGAATCAGCATAAGACGCAAATCCGGAAACTCAGAACGCAATTTGATAAAACTGTCAGCAATAAGCGCCTCTTCATCGGGATGAGTACTTGCTCCAAGCAGATAACGGTATTTTGCCGCATCAGCACCGAAAAATCTCTCAAGTTCAGCATCAGGAAGTGCCGCCGGTATCTGCTGGTCAAATTTCATATTGCCGTTATTGACGATATTACCGGCAGGCGCAATAGAGCGGATACGCTCCGCATCCATTTCACTCTGCGCAGAAATCAAATCAAACTGCATCAGCATCGGACGGAAAAACGCCTTCAATCTGCGATATCCCTTTACAGAATGATCGGAAAGACGGCTGTTGATCAGAACGAGCTGCATTCCGCGTTTTTTGGCCTGAAATATCATATTGGGCCAGAGTTCAGTTTCCAGAATTATAAGCTTTTTGGCATTGAGCAGATTCATGGTGCGCCGCACCGCAAAATATGAATCGACCGGACAATAAATCACTTTGGTCAATTCATCACATTTGCTTCTGGCAAGTTCCTGACCGGTACTTGTGGTGGTGGAGATAACAAATCTTGCCTCCGGATGATGTTTGCGGTAGCATTTGATAAATGAAAGCGCAAGCACCGTTTCGCCCACACTGACGCTGTGCAGCCAGATATCAGGCGCAAAATCAGACAGTTCCCGCCGCCGTTCACTACTGAACAGCCCGAACCTCTCGGCAAATGTTTTTTTATAGCCGGGGCGTACTTTCAGCTTGATCAGCATGGACGGCACGAAAAACAGAAATCCGATACCGAAGAAAAGATTATACAGAAATAACATTTTTATTATTATCAGTTCTTTGATGCGGTATAGTTGGGAGCGTCTTTGAGCAAAGTCACATCGTGGGGATGAGCTTCACGCAGACCGGCTGAAGTAACGCGGACAAGCTTTGCTTTTTCCTTGAACTCTTTGACAGTGCGTGCGCCGATATAACCGAATGAATAACGCAAACCGCCAATCAACTGGATAATAACATTGGATACTGAACCGCGGAAAGGAACCATAGCTTCGATACCCTGCGGAACAAGTTTGTTATCGGTATCAACATCAGCCTGACCGTAACGCTCACGACTGCCTTTACCGGTCTTCATAGCTTCAAGTGACCCCATACCGCGGTAAACAACATAACTTCTGCCATTGTGGAGAATGGGTTCTCCGGTACATTCAGTAGTACCGGCAAGAGCAGATCCCATCATGATACTGTCGGCACCGACAGCCATTGCTTTGGCAAGGTCACCGGACTGTTTGATACCGCCATCAGCGATGATCGGAATATCAGATGCAGCACCTTTGGAAACTTCATAAACTGCTGTAACCTGCGGGACACCGACACCGGCAACGACGCGGGTGGTACAAATTGAACCGGGACCGATACCGACTTTGATACCGTCTGCACCGGCATCAGAGAGAGCTTTGGCAGCTTCGCGGGTTGCGATATTACCGGCAACGACATCGACTTTGTCGCCGTAGGTCTTTTTGAACATCTGCAAGGTTTCAATAACGCCCTTGCTGTGGCCGTGAGCAGTATCAAGAACCATAACATCGACACCGGCATTGACGAGAGCTTCGGCGCGGGCTTCATCATAAGGTCCGATAGCGGCACCGCAGCGCAGACGGTGCTGAGCATCGCGGTTGAAATCGGGTTCATCTTTTTCAACGAGGGTCTTGACATCATGGAAACTGTAAAGTCCGGTGATGCGGCCGTCTTTGTCGATGATCGGAAGTTTACCGATTTTATCTTTGATCATAACTTTGTAAGCGTCCTGCATCGAGATTCCCTGGGCAGCGGTGATAACATTTCTGCTCATGACATCTTTGATCTTCATATCGTAAGATGAAAGGAACTTGATATCGCGGGCGCAGATGATGCCGACGAGTTTTCCCTCTTTGTCAAGAATGGGAAAACCACTGAAACCGAGCTTCTTAACACGTTTGGCTTCAAGCATTTCGGCAACAGTCATATCTTCAGTGAAACAGACGGGATTCTTGATCATGCCGTTGAGATAGCTTTTTACCTTGCGGACTTCCTCGACCTGACGCTCAATGGTCAGATTTTTGTGAATGATACCCAGACCGCCGAGCTGGGCCATGGCGATTGCCATACGGCTTTCGGTAACGGTATCCATAGCGGCTGAAACCAGCGGAATATTGAGCTTGACATTGCGGCTGAAAGATGATTTGACATCAGCTTCACCGGGCAGAAAATCAGCATACTGGGTAATGAGAGAAACGTCATCAAAGGTCAAACCTTCAAATTTGAAATTCTCCATAAATTCGTCAAGATAAGTCGCCATAATAAAAAACCTTTCCGTGGAAAAAATGATAATATATATGTATAATTGGCTTAATATACCATATTTTTCTCAAAATACAAGACTTTTTGCACTATTTTCAAAAAAAATCCTGTGCATAACAATTTTTACTGTACTCTTGTATTCCTGTGTCATGTCACCTCTCAAAAAACATTGCACATCGCAATTTTGGCATAACATTCTGATATTTTATCATTTTTTCAATTCAAAAATCGCAGTCTGCCCCTTATATTCAGGCTTGAAAACAAATGATTTCTTTTCGCCGATATCCATGCCGTTGATCATATCATGCACAAAAGCTTTCTGCGGCAGTTCGATTTTTACCGCATCGATTCCGGCAGAGTGAACGGCGATATATCTGTCATTGGCAAGCAGAACGCTGTCATTGTCAGTATATACATGAACTTTGGCAAAACGGCACAGAGCAGTCAGCATTTCACGGCTTGCCGGCAACATGGACCATACAGAGGTGAAGCCGTCACATTTTTTAGTTGCAGCAAGATTATAATTGCCGTTTTTGCCGATGACCTGAGTTTCCGGACTGTTTTTCACAGAGAAAACCGGACCGATTTCAAAGGATTTGAACGGCTTGACGGTACTGAAAATGTTATTTCCGGTAAAATTTATTTTGAAATTTTTGATTGTCCGCTCTTCTGTAAAGTCAAATCCGGTCAAATCTTTCATATTCTGCAGATTGAATTTTTTACCATCGATATATCCCGGCGCATAATTCCAGTATGCAACAGCATTATTTTTACGCAATTTGGCATGGATTTTGGCACGCTGTTCAGCATTTACCGACCACGGATTCATGAAAATATACAACTTATAATCAGGCATTGCCGGATTGTCAATATCATTCATGAAATAAAGTTTGAACGGCGTCCCCATGCTGTGGGCGCGGCGGAAAAACGCAAATCCGCTATCTTCAACAAAACGCCAGAAACGCAGCGGAGCTATATGACTTGCAGAATCTTTTTCATCGAAAATCAAAGCAACTTCAGCAATATTTTTACCGGGATTGGCGGCTGCATGGTCTGCAATTTTTTTCATTTTAGCAGAGTCATCCATGATACCGTTGTGATGATATCCGTGCAACCCGAACTGGCAAATGTACCACATGCCGTAATCTTCTGCAATAGTGTAACTGTATGCACGGCGGATGACCTCATTTGTTTCGCGCAGACTGCCGGTTCTGCCGTGTTCCAGTCTGGTGAAAAGATGAGTGCGCAAATCCTCTTCGCGCCATATTCCTTTGCCATGAAGCGAGCTGCTGCCGAGAAATCCGGCAATATTCACCCCCGCATCGCCGCCGCGTCTGCGCACATAATCGATCGGCGTGGCGATCCAATCGATATAGGGAGAACGCAGAATGTCTGAAACAGTCTGCAAACCGGAAAATCCAAGCATCGGATTGCAGAGATACAACAATGAATAACCATAATATGTTGTAATCTGTTTACCGGGGGCCGCCAGACGCGCTTCACGCGTTATTGTATTGATATTGAGGATATTGCGGTCCTGCATAAAACATCTCATATCCATGGACGGAACTGACTTTGACGGATCACGGAAAAGCAGATTGTCGGCTTTCATGCGTTCTTCGGGCATCGGAATCTCTACATTTTCAAAAGTAAGTGCAGCCGAGTTCCATGCCTGCCGCAAACGGGTTACATCATTTTTGTATTTCTGACGCAGCCAGTTGCGGAAAGCCTTGAGAGTCGGCTGAGAATAGCCTGTGTGACCGCCGGAAAACTGTCCGGGCCAATACCATTCGCCCGCATCGCCTCCGGTAATAAGATAACCGTAAACATGCGCGGCATAAGGAGAACTTTCAATATGTCTGATGACATCACGGACCATTTTGCTGCTGTCGCGCAGATAACGGTCGGAGCCGAGAAAGCCGCCATGTCCGGTCCATACCCGTTTTTCCCAGCCTTTTTTGCCCTTGTAGAGATAAACTTCCTGTTCTTCAGGGAACTGTTTTCTGTACCATTGCGGCGGGGATGTACCGATACTGACATCAATCATACAGCGCGGATTGTTCCTGATATAAAGTTCCAGACGGCGATCGAGTTTTGACCAGTCATATTTGTCGATTCCATTCCATACAGCACCGGTTCCGGAACCGGCAAGATCAATTCCTGCGGCTCCAAAATCTGAAACAAATTCACCCAAACGGTGATCATTGTCCTGAATATGTCCATGACCGTTGACTTTGGCAACATTTCTGCCGTTGATCATCAAAGTCACCCTTTCCGGAGTTGCATTCAAAGAAGTGGTGATATTTTTTTTGCCTTTTACCGGATCAGGCGGCAGATTTTTCTTGAATTCCGCAGTACGGCGCAGGCGTTTCTGCATCATAGGATCCAGTTCCATCATGTCTTCCGGATAATAATTCCTGATGGCGACCAGATCGGGATAAACATCATCCATCGGAAAATTTTTCTTCTCCCGTTCAAAATCAGCGGCAACTTCAACTGATGAAAGCGCACGCCCCTCAACGCGGAGAGATTTTATCAGCATTTCTGCGGAAACCTTGTTATCCCGCTCATTTTTGCAGCGGAAACCTCCGAGATACATATCAAGTCCGGAAGTCATAAGTTTTTTATCTGTCTGTTTTTTGTTTTCTCCGATCAATTTACCATTGAGGTACACTCTGACTGCACCGCGGTCATAGACTGCTGTAACCTGCTGCCAGCGGTTGAGAGCCAGCGGTTTATTGCTCTCTGTCAGCAGATATTCAGGACGCAGATAACTGATATTCATATTGTAATAATATCCCGTGGTCTGCAAACCGCGATTTCCATTTCCGGTGGCGAAAGCGGGCAGACGGATATCTACATAAAAGGCAAAATCAAACTCATTATTAACTGTTGACATAATTGAGCCGGGATGATGCCAGCCGCGGCTGAGTATCGGAGTCTGAAAAATGCCGCCGAGCGATGCCTTGCTGATCCATGCGCTCATAGTGAAACTTTCACCGAAAGCCTCATTTCGGCAAGGGATTCTGAAACGCGCCCCCTGAGCCACACGGAGAGCATCATGCATATCGACAAAATTGCCGCAATCAGAATAAACTTTATAATTTCCAGTACGGTCGGAGAACTCTTTTCTGCCGCCGATGCCGTCAAATTCAAAATCCATCAAAGCACCTTTTTTGGCGGGAACTGCCGGAATGACAAATTCACTTGCCGGAGCGGAACGGAATGTTACAGCATCAATATAAATTCCACTCGAAGTATAAAATCCCGGAGTTATTTTAGTCTTTACCCCCGCAGGAGCTGCGGGCATTTTGAGTTTCAGACTGTATTTTTTCCAATCTTTTCCAATGGGCATTGACAAAGCGCGCTGACCGAGATATTTTCCTTTAGCATCCATCAGAGTAGCATAAAAAATAACCGAAGCATTCCGGGCATCGGATTTTCCCGTAAAATCCATTATAACATATTCATCTCCCTGCTTTTGCCTGACTCTGGTTGCATCGACTGCGAAGCCGCCGCGGATAAAAATATGTCTGCCGATTTTAGAATCATCAGATTTCTCAACACGATATTCCGGTTTTGCGACATTGTATTTGCCGATATACCATCCATCTGGAATCGCACATTCAGCGGAAACTGTCCAACCGGCTTTTTCCAGAGAAGCTTTTTTCGCCGGTGTAAACGGATTAAGTTTTTCAAAATCCTCCGCATTTACAATAAAACAGGAAATCAATGCCAAAATTACTGCGAACATTTTTTTCTGCATATTTTTATCCTTTCTGTTAAGGGGTGTTTTTCAGTTACACGGCATAGCCGTAAGGCAGGCGGCTGGGTGGAGGCGGGCGATGTGAGAACTTTGGGAGTTTTGGGAATTTTGGGAGATTGCCCGTGACTGCACTGCAGTCAAGCTGACAGATGCGCTGACGCGTGAAATGAGTGTAGTACATGAGTCCGGTCGGAGCATCAGCTCCGCAGATTTTTGTTTGACTGCAGTGCAGTCA
>JAZSRU010000190.1:0-10192 GCA_045538635.1 Victivallaceae bacterium | reverse complement strand
CATCGTGCCGATGATATAGACATTTTTCGGGATATAAAAACCGCCGTAATAAAGATCGGTTTCATCAATCAGATTGTCATATTGAGTAGTAACTTTGCCATCTTTTCCCCGATAACCGGGATCGACCGCATAGAATAATTCCCCGAAAATCTTGGAAATATTGCCACGGTTGATTTCATCAACGATAAAGACAAAATTTTCCAGTTTAACTTGATTTTGAGCAACAGTTAAGGTGGTATTTTTCTGTTTTCTGATTTCTGAACAAATTATGTAAACATAAGAATCAGACTGCCGATTATGTGTGCGATTGAAAATGCCTTTGATATCGCCAGCTTTTGAGAGAGGTATATTTTCGGAAATGATCTTTAATATTTCCTGATATGACAGAGAGAGTTCGGAAACTTTTTCATTACCGGGAATTTCAATAAAAATGTGCTGTTCATCAAAATTAAGGATTTTGAATTTATTTCCTGTCGTTGTTTGCAACCAATTTTGACTTGCTTCATGCTTTTCCATCACATCATTAAGGAAAGAATCTATTTTCTCCTGAGCAGAGCGTTCAGCTTCAATCACTTGTTTTGACTTTTGAGAATCCAGATAATTCTTTAATGCCCTCTTACAGAATGCCTTAAAGATACCGTCCCTGCGTTCAAAACCGATGTTACCGTTTCCTTTATCTATCGGGCGCAAACCTTCTACAAAATCGGTGTAATCAAACGATGGATGGAACTGGCAAAATTCAACATTTTCTTCTTTACCAGTCAACGCTTGGGCAATCTGTTTTGCCAGATAAGTTTTTCCCGTCCCCGGAGCTCCGGTTAAGATAATCTGTTTTGAAGACAACAGTAATTCTTTCAATTCTTTGATCATAGGATTGCTCATTGTTTCTGTATTATTTTGTCCTAAATCAGCTAATGTCAAATCAAAATACGGTTTGAGAATTTTATCTTCAAAATCTTTGTTGTCATCAACGTTATAACAAGTTGAATTATTATTGGGAGTCCACCATCTGCGTGCACCGGTATAAGATTCGGTATTTTTTGAAACAGCAATAACTTTATATGACCTCTGATACCAATCATCCTGTTTTTCCGGATTAATAACAGCTTTATCCGAATTAAATTGCCCCAATAATCTTATGCTGTTTCCGCGACAAAGATAGAAATAATCCCCCTTTTGGATTTTGTGGATGAATTTTTCTCCTTGAGTTTCTTTTTCCTTACCTTTTGCTCTGGTAAATCCGTGAACAACAGCAACTTTATTCTTTTCAAAAGTTGTGTATTCTTCTTCAGAAATAACTCCAGGACCATGACTGATTTTCCAGATTGTGGGTTTGAAATCAGCGTAAAGTTTTACAGCCGATAAATCAACTTGTTTCAGAGCTTCAACCAATTCCGGACGCAATTTCCAGATATAAACACCGCTGACGTCTTTATCCTCATTGTAACGACCGAGGTAAAGAATCGGCCACCAACGGGAATTTTCAGTATTTTCCACCATTACCGGGCAGTTTGTTTTTTCATGAATACGCTTGGCAAGATAACTGGACCCGGAATTATAGAAGTTTGCAGATTCACCATATTTATCAGACAACTGCTTACAGGTGGCGGCACCGCCAAAATCCTGAAAGCGTGCCATAATTTCAAGATTGGATGTAGTAAAAACTTCCGGATCATTAAGCAATTTCACCCAATCTTCAACCGAAAATCCGGGAGTATAATCCGTAGGAAACCAACTTACATTATCGCTTGGCCTGTCGCTTTCTTTCCCATATCTCCGGCTGATATAAAAGCCGAAATCGATAATCATCGTGCACAAGGCGTCATCTGCATAACAATCATCGGTCAACTGACTTTTGAGCAATGCTTTTAACTCATTATCAGCGAGCAATTCCTGTCGTATGGTATTGTACAATTCCATGAAAACACGCAGATTTTCTGCGGTTGATCCCTTTTTTACAATGCAATCACTCTGCAATTTTTCAACAACAGATTTAACTTCAGAATATTTGTAAATATAATATTTTTCCGGATAACGCAGCCACAAATAAGTTGTAATTGAATTCTCATTCTGATAATGATGTGCACCCGGTTTTGCATATTTTTTCAGAACAACTTCAGAATCGTTTTTAAATTGCTTTATGCGATCATTTAGATTTTTGCTTTCGTCAAAAAGATTCTTAAACATCGCTCTGATTTTTTCAGGATCAGCTTGAGCAAACTCTGTAATCATGCGTGCCGGATAATTACGAGCAGAAGTCAGAATATTGCCAGTTTTGGCAAGAGAGTTTTTTAACATTGCAGCAAAATCCGAAGCATCAATATTCCAGTTATCCTGAAAATTTTTAACTGCGACCCATTTATATTTTTCATCTGGCCATTGTTTGTTGATGAATACAGCTTTATAAGCTGTAAGTGCTTGTTGAAGCAAAGATTTATCAAATAACATATTTCTCCTCAATTGATTATAAAATTATTGTTGTTATCAATTAAATTCAACCCTTGTCCGGAAATGCCATAGGCCTGCGGGATGGTTTCGTTTTGGAAGACGGCGAGGTATTTGGTCATGTTGGGAGCAAGTTTTCCTGCGAGCATTTCATCTAAAGTCATCCACTTGACGTTGCCCTCGACGGAATCGGTCAGTTCTCTGGAAAAGGTATTGGTTTTGAAAAGGAAGACAAAATATTGCGACTGTTTAATGGGATTGTACCACTGGATATATCCGCAGTTCTGCAAGTTGGAAATGTGCAATCCTGTTTCTTCCTGAACTTCACGGATCACCGAAGCCACAATCGTTTCCCCCGGATCAACGTGTCCTCCGGGAAAAGTCAACCCCGACCACGGATTCGACGGCTTCGGCAAGCGTTCCTGCACCAACACCCGCCCTTGGGCATCGGTGATCATACACATATTACAAAGTTCAGTTTCCATAACGTCAATTACTCTCTTTCTACTTGCACCGGCAATAATGGAAGGTGTTGTGCGAGAATTTGTTCAAACCGACCTTTTTTAACATCACATTCCCAAATTTTAACAACATTCCACCCTAATGCCGTAAGTTCAGCATCCGTTTGCTGATCCCTTTCAATATTTCTCTGCAATTTGGGATGCCAGTATTCCGTATTGCTGGAAGGGATAGCTGCTCGTCTGCAATCGGGATGTTGATGCCAAAAGCAACCGCGCACTTGAATAATCAAATTATACATTTTAAGAACAATGTCTGGCTTCCCTGGCAACCGGGAATCACAAATTCTGAAACGAAATCCGTTTCGATGCAAAAACGAACGCACAATCAGCTCCGGAGAGGTGTTTTTGCTCCGTATCCGCTGCATGTTCCAACTGCGCCTGTCTTTGCTGATTGTGTCCATAAATCAAATCTCCGGTATTCCCATATTTTTTAGTAGCTGAAAAGTTCCGTCATAATGATGTGATGGACGTGTTGCATCTTCCTGAGAGCCGTATGGCACATATATAGCAAATCCCTGGCGTGCTCTTGTCAAAAGTACCCGATATGAATTTTTGAGGTAATCCCGTTGAGTGAGATTGTTCACATTTTGCCAGTTGCTGCCTCGGAATTTATGAAACGAGAAACCGCCATCTTTATAACGGTAATCGCCTTCCCAGGCAACAACAGCATAGTCTATTTCTAAGCCTTGAATCTTAAATTCTGACGCCGCGACTTCCATGTAATATGACGAATTCACGTTGCTCTCATTTCCAAGCATCCACGCGCAAATATCCATATCTTCTTTGGGAATCGTTATACCCTCTGCTCTTAATCTCAAGGCCCCTGAGGATGCGAGTATACCATAACGTTCTGGCGCACTGCCATCGAGTTGTTTTGCCTGCTGTTTGATCCATTTCTTGGCAGTTTCGAGATTTCGGGTCAGAACGATCGGATAAACAGTTTGTATTTCCTGCAATAAGTTTTTTGCTCCAGAGATATCTCCATTTACGATACAGTCGGCCAGACAAGAAACTTTTTCACTCCTGAAACTTCTTTGGGAGACATTCAAATGCAGAGATGGTATAATCGCTGTTCTGAAACCATTTTTCAAAAGCGCAAATTCATCTATTAACTTCGCATTTGATTTATTCTGAGAATCGTTTATTTCAAAGTTTTCAGGATGCTGTTCCAAATAATCTGAAACATAAACTTTCCAGGTTTTGAATTTCCTGTTTAATGCCCGAAACCATTCTATAATGCCAGCTTCCCCGTTGTGAATCTCTTGCCCGCCTCCCACTAAACAAACAATAACAGCCCAATCTTCGTTTTTATCCATTTGGTCGATCAGTGCTTCCGGTTCAGAAATATTTATTCTGGGATATCTTTTGGATAATTTACTATGCATTCTTTGACGAGTCCATGCTCTTTGAGATTCGTCAAAAATTGCAATTTTGCAGCTTGGCGGTGAATTGTCCAAATATTCTTTTCGAAAGCCAAAAATATCCATAACAAACGTTTTTTCAATCGCCTGATCCCGATAGTTTTCAACGAGTTCAGGAATACGGTTTTCTTCACCGCGTTCTTTAAGTAATTCTTTGATCTTTTCCCTCTTGGCAGAGGCATCATCATATAACGCTTTTTGAAGTACGCGGACCAAAGGCACATTGCCTGAGAGGAAAACAGCTCTTTCAGAAGGATCAACATCTCCGCGACGCTGTATAGCAATATTTAATCCGACAAGCGTCTTTCCAGCGCCAGGTACACCTGTTAAAAAACAGATAGCTTTTTCTTTACGCGCAATCGTGTTATCAATAATCGAATTCAAGGCTTCAGTTGTATGAGTTAGATTTGTGGCTCTGCTGTCATCGCTTGTTCGTGAAATATCTGCAACGCTGTGATTAGCGTACAACGCACGCGCAGCTTCAATAATAGTCGGCGTCGGAGAATAGGTTGCTTGTAGCCATTCTTTTGCATTTATTTCACTACGTGCTTTCAAAAGTGAAAAGTGGCACAACGCCTCTTGAAGTTTACCGCCGGATGCACAGCAAATCGGTTTATAGATCGTTTCAAAATAAGCAGAATAATCCAGATCAGCAGAATTTTCAGCTTTTGTACAGACCAGCATCGGTACCAATTCGAGATTTTCACTCGCTTGGTGAAAATATTTTAGATCCAGACAATACTCCAAAACCTGTTTTATCGCCTCTTTGGGATATATTTTTTCTCCGACCTTAAATTCAATAACGAATACGACGCCGTTCAGCAGCAGGATCGCGTCAATACGGCCGCATAATCTGGGGATCGTATATTCGAGCAATATTGTTCCAGAAGCAAATTCCGGTTTCAACAAGGCTTCTTTCAGGAGATCAATTTCTTTTTGCCAGGCATTTCGCTGGTTTAAGTCAAGATCAAATTCGTTAATCTGGGCCAGTTTACCCATAATAACGTCTGCAGAATCCATGAGGAATTCTGAAACCTTGTTTTGGTAATATGCTCTTCTCATTGCTCATCTCCTGAAAATGGGAGCAAGGCTAACATATCTGTTTTTGCATACGGACATCCCATTTTGCCAATCTTTAATCTGTCAAGCACTGCGATCGCAATAAAGGCAGTATATATTCCAAAAGAAAATTCAGCTGGAAAATTTAATTGCAAATTCCGTTCAGAAATAATTTCTTGACGCTTAAATAAATCAGCTGCTTTTATAATGGCACTGATGTTTATATCGAATTCGGTTCCGCGACATTTAAATATAATTTTGTCACCTTCGTATCTGTTAATACAGATACTTTCTTCATCCGAATAATGAAATCTTGGATGCGAAGCAACTAACTCCTGAATTCTTTCCTGAAGGATCTTTTTCTTGGGGACTTCAATTTGAGCAGCACCTTGAGCAACCTGCTGATCTTCCGGAATTTGATATTCTGTATCAGCAGTTTCATAAGGAATGCGTGCAAAAGTTTTTAATATGTGTTCGAAAATAATTTTCGCACCTTCAGTGGGTACTGCCATGCCAATTTGTTTTCTGACTTTTTCAGTTGTTCCTTTGAATTCAAATTCGTCCGGAAAAGTTTGAATTCTGGCTTTTTCCCTGTTTGTCAAAGATCTGTGTTCACGCCAATGATATACGTGAGTTCCGCCACCGCCGCTTCCTGTAATTGTATATGAAGGACGATCAGCCTGAAGTCTTTTATAAATATGACTCATCTTTGCGCGGGTACAATGAAGCATCGAATCTTCGATCATTTTTTTGATATCAGAATCAGATTTATCAGCAAATTCTTCACTGTACCATGCAACCTCCTGAAGTACACTTCTGCGTTTTTCCGGAGACATTTCTAATAGATCTTCCAGAAACCATGCATTTTTCCATGGCGGTGTTAGTTTCAATCGCTGAACAACTGTTTTATCTATACGCTGGCGTTCCATATTAGCAGCGTTTTTAGGGATATTGCTTAATGCTTGTGCAACAGTTGTATATTGTTTTGGGTTCGGAGTTGTTTTGGCCGGAACCTTAAATTTCAGACCAAGATCAGATCGAATACCTACAATAATAAAGCGGTGACGGTATTGTGGAACTCCGTATTCTTCAAATTTATACAAATTGGCCGTTATAGTATAACCCATTCCGGCGTTTTTCAAATCCTTCAATATTTTTTGAAACGCTTTGCCGCCATCAGCAGAGTTGATGCCGCTGACATTTTCAGCGACAAACCAGAGCGGATTTGTTTGTTCAATGACTCTCACCCCAGCTTTGTATAACGAACCAAACTTCCCGCCCAATCCGGTTTGATCTCCAACAAGACTGAAATCGTTGCATGGAAATCCAAAAGCCAAAGCATTGATTTGTTTTTGCTCAGCAGTCATATTTTCCACAAATTCTAGCGCATCCGTACAAAGTCCTTCCCCGCCAAAACGTGCAGCTACATTTGCTTTGTATGTTTCAATGGCATCAGGATCTTTATCAACACCCCAAACATGACTTATAGTGTAATGTTCGCCATGCTGACCAATAACAGGATGTTCACCTGCTAATCCCGCGCCGAGGGCCATTCCTCCTGGCCCGCAAAAAAGTTCTCCAAGACGAAACATCTTATCCCTGTAGCTTTCTTTCGATAAAGGCTGTAATTCTTTCTTTCAGCATCATTTTGTCCATAGTATCCAAAAAATATGTTCCTCCAAGCAGGTTTACATATTTGCCCAAATCTTGTATTATAACACGTCCGCCCTTTTCCCGAATTCTGGACATGTGTTCCGCTAAAACTTTCAAACAAACTTTTAGAACTTCCGGGTTTTTACCAAAAGTACGCTCTAAAAGAGCCGCCTGAGTATCCTGATAGTCCAGCAGTGTATGGGTCAAAGCAAAATGATCTTCCGTATTATTTGGATCGTAGGTTAAGTAGCCGAACCACCAAAGTCTCGCAATACCATTTTTTATCAAAGATCGGCTATTCTCATTTGATGATAAGAAATAACGATCCTTGATTTGCTTTGCAAGTTTTTTATTTTCTGCTTCATCAGTATCATCTCCACCAGCATTTTTGCCATCAACTTCCCAGCGAATACGCATATAATCCCAATATTCGATGTGAGCCAAGTGCGCCCAAAGTCTGCCATCCATTGCTTGTTCCGGAGTCAAATGCTTTAGTGCAGAGTAAAGGATTTTTACATTGTCAATATCCAGAGATGGTTTTGAGGATTTAATAAGTTCTGGCAAAAAAACATCTATATTCGTTTCTGCGTCGAAATTTCCATCAAAACACGAATCTGCCCAAGAAGAATCTTTTGAATAACGCGTTAGATTTTCTTCAATGTTATTGCGTAGATTCTCATATGAATTTGTTAAAAAATATCTCAACTTCATGACTCTTCTCCTTCTGCTGAATTCTGCCATTTTTTCATAACTTCATCCAGGCATCGTGAAATAGGGGCATCTAACAGCTTTTGTGCCAGTACAAACGGAGATTGTATGCCAGAATGGATCTCGTTAACAATATCTAAATCAACGGCTCTGGCATGGATAGCACGGAACCAGCGAAATTCTTTATACTCTTCTTCATAAGTCGGCTCATTTCGCCAATCGCTTAATATTGAAACGAGAATTGGCAGAAATATCGTTGTTTCAAGAGTTTTTGTAACCATTCCGGCGTCTTTCAACTTCATGTAATCCTTGAAAACAATTTCTGAAATCGCCACTTTTATTTTGTCATTGGACCAGGTTATGCTTAATGGATCATTGCGCTGCAAATCTTTGTCGGCAATTACGGATATAATAGATTCAACTTTTTGCAGGGAGTCAAATTCTTTTTCTGCGATAAAAGTATTTGTTTCGGATACAGCTAATATATCACCGCATTCTATTGGAAATTCGGTATTCGCATAGTCAGAATGCTGAGTTATATTTTTATATTTCATCTGAGTTGCAGCAGATACAACGATCGTTAATTCGACCAGCCCGGATAAATCACTGACAGGAATTTCTATTCTTTCTGTAAATGATTTTATCTCAATGGCTTTTCTGAAAAAATTCGCCTTGCAATATACAAAAACATAAATTTTTGCTTTCCCTGACGCAATAAGTGCCTCAATGGAAACATTTTCAAATTCAGCAGCTATGATACCTGAAATTACGCCAAAAATGGCTGCTGCAGCATAATCTATTTTGTCGCAGCCATATTTTTTGTTATACTCGTCCTCTAACCGTTCAAACAATGGCTTTTCAAATTCTTTCTCAATCTCTGCCAATTGTTCTTCAGACAAAAGATCATCAATAGAAAGTGAATTGATATCTATTTGATTTTCAGCAAGGAACTTTTTTGACCATTCTGCCGAAGAAATATCTTCTTCAGGTAAAGATGTAACGGAGGCAAAATTGCCTTCTTGAAGATTTTGTACAACAGTTTCGGTTTTATCCAATAATAAAGAGTTTGCGGCAGAGATTGCCAACATATCTTTTTCCATGTCAGCAATTCTCTGCGTGATATCTGCAACTTTATGCTTTGTTTTACTTAAATACGACATTTATTATTTCTCTGCAAATGTTGCCTTAAAATCTTCGAGCAAAGTTTCTGAACGAATAGCAAAATTGCGAACCTGTTTAATATCGTACTTCTCGCCGTTATTTATTTGCTCTTGCAGTGTTGCCATATATTCTGTAATCTTAACAAATTTTTCGTATATTATTTTGTATTTCTGCTGGTCTTTTTCCATATCAACGTAATATTTCTTGACAAGCTCTTCAAGCTTGCTGAAATTATCTACCAGTGCTTCTACTTCAGGATCTTTAATAAATTTATGAGCTAATGTTGCTGCTACGCTAGCACTTAATGCCGTCCCGCCTGCCGTAACAACAATTCCTCCGGCAACGCCCCAGCCTCCAGCAGCCAATGCTCCACCACCAATAGTTGCCAATGCACTGACGATAGAAACTCCGGATGCGGCTGCTACCGCAAACGGTAATGCAATAACAGTTCCACCGGCAATACCGGTCAGGATAAGGATTTTATACCCTTTATCCATATTATCAAACTTATTTTTAATTTCTTGGGGTTTCTGTTTCGCAGTTTCCCATGACACTGCAGCAATCTGATCTATGGCATCTTTTGCTTTATCGTAATTCTCTTTTGAGAAGATATCTTTCATTGTTACGCCAATAGAATCACCTATATTAGCAGTCACATTACCCAATGCTGAATTTTTGATTTTGCCCCAAGCTGAATTAACTAATTTCTTTGTTTCATCTATCTCGTTATTAACCATGTCAGACAAAGTTTCATCGCCGACAAAATTAATGATCAATTCATTGGTTGATAGGCATTTTGCAATCTCATAATCCGGGTTGATAGTTGCCAAATTGTGTACTGCAAGAGCTGCCAATCCCAGCGGACCTGTTGCGGCTGCTGCAATATGACGACCATGTGTGTATACTCTGACTTTCAACCCTAATTCTTCTATAGCAGATTCAATTTGTTTAACAACCTTTCCCATGTCTCCGGCCTGAAACCCAACAACTTTGAAAGATTTCTTCTGCATAGCCAGCTCACAAATTTTTGAAATATTTTCAAAAGTTACTGCATCATAATTGCTTTCCATTGCCAATCTCCTTGTATTTGTACTGCAAGATCAAAGGCAAAAAAGAGGGCGTACATCAAAGCTCGGGTAAGAGGTACGCCAATACCGACAACACAAACAATGAAAATACGCCCGAATAATATCGGACGCATCCTTTTCGTTTCTGTGTTGTAAT
>JAZSRU010000127.1:0-5847 GCA_045538635.1 Victivallaceae bacterium | reverse complement strand
AATTGAACTGCGACGGCTACCATCTTGAATTTCTTGCAAAATGTACCGATTGTATCGAAAGATCCGTCCGGCAAAAAACATAGGATAAACCGCCCCCGCTTTCTCTCATCTGACATTTTCACAAAATTCCGGACAATACCTAAAAAAAACGAATATTTTTAATAAATTGATTTGCATTTTTCCTGAAATGGATTATATTAATTGCCATATTGAACATGGGGTATTAGCTCAGTTGGCTAGAGCACCACACTGGCAGTGTGGGGGTCAAGGATTCGAGTTCCTTATACTCCACCATGATTTTCCAAGCAGCTCACTGAGCTGCTTTTTTTGTGCCTTGAAGGCACAAAAACTGCTCCGCAGGGAAAATCATGCCCTCCATAGCTCGCAGAGCGACGGAGGGCTATACGGCAGAGAATTGGAGAAATCGAATGTTCTATACTTACATCTTACGCAGTCTTTCCCGCGATGGAGCTGACAATGGCGGCAGTTGGGTGATACTTTCAAATAACAAAAAAGATGTATGATGATTACCTTTTTTTTGCAGAGTAAAATAATGCTTGATTTCCAACAGCTGTTTACGATATTCGGCAAATTCAGAATTGTTTTTATCGATGCTCCAGACAAAATTCACTTGTCCAAGCAATTTATCCAAATCATTCTCCGTCATTTTTTGCCAATCATTTTCCCAATAGCGATTCAGATAATACATCTTCTGCCGCAAAGTTCGGCGTAACTCACGTGGTGCTTGCAATTTTTCATTGACTGTAATTCCGGTTACTTCCTGACGGTTGTGGCGATGCTGTACCCGGATTTTTTCATTATTGAGCTGTAATCCGTAAAGGTGTAACCCATCTCGAACAAAAGAGATCAGTCTTTCTTTCAGATCATTGGATATGCTTCCCGATAATGTAATATCATCTGCATAACGACTGTAATTTACTTTTGCCTGATGACAGCGATGAAGCATTGTTTCGTCAAATTCCCGCAACAACCGATTAGCCAGAAAAGGACTTGTTACAGCTCCTTGCGGCAAATGCCCCTTAAAAGTGCATAGTGTTGCAATAATTCGTGCCGGTTCACGGGCAATATTTTGATCACGAAAATACTTCCAGACCAGCTCAAATTTCAATGACGGAAAAAAATCTTTTACATCAAGCCCGACAATTACCGGCTGTTTCAGGTGTAATTTAGCATTTTGTATGATGTTACGCTTTTTTTCAAAAGCCATTGCAACTTTTGAAGTATGACGTGAAACAAGTTTTTGCAGTATTTTGCGCTGAATTTTTTTCAACAGAGCAGATGGGGCCTCTATTGTCCGGAATTTTCCGTTTTTCTTGGGAATTTGATAAACGGTATAAAACCTTTCCAGATTGTAAGCAATAAAATACAGTTGCTTTGCAGTCAAACCAAGTTGGCGTGCAAGCATATTTACAGATGTCAGTTTTTCTGAAAGTTTCCCGCTTATCATAATATCAAAAAAGCAGGCACTTTTATCACTCATAACTCGCTTGTCAAGCGAGGCATTTTCCCTGATATCAGGAGAATGTGCCTTTGAAACAGTCGCCAACTGTGCTGCACTTGCTGAATTGTCATACTGCAAGTTTGACAATGCGGCAAGATTCGCACAGTCAGGCTGTTTCGAAGGCGCAGGCGACGCCGAGAGCAGGTCAAAATGACCGTTTGCCAAGCGACGCGCTCACAATATCCCTGAACGGCGACTCGCCGTTCATGTCTGATTTTACTCAAACAATGGTTCTGATAAAAGTGCTGCTATCCTTATTTATCTATTTTACCGTTCCGGTTCGTGCCATTCGCTGTCCGGATTTTTGCGGCAGCGACCACTGGTCAAAGCACGGACATTTACATGTGAATAACCACAATACTTGCAATAAACTCTTGCCATGATTTTTTCCTTTCGTTTGGGAATTAAAATAATTCCGATTGATTGTTATCTGCTTATTTCTCTGCACCACGCAGGAAATTTATTTCTCTTTCACTCATATTATTTTAATTCAAATTCCATTTTTCACGAATATAGTTTATTGCTTCTTCTTTTGAATGTCCGGCAGAATATTCTTCATTCCAATATACTCCACGCATTACGACCGACAAGGTTGCTTTGCGTTTGGCACATTCAAAAGTTTTAAAATCGCAAGTTGCAACAGCGTATGATGATTCAGTTGAATTTCTCAACGCAAACCATTTGAATTTCTCAAAATCTTCATCTGATTCAACCGGGAATTCCATATCATTCATAACATAATACCATTTGCCATGATTGCCGATGCAAGTTTGAATTTCAGAGGCAGTATCTTTAAAATTTTTGTTGATATCAGGAATGGTTGTAAGAAATTCATTCCACATGAAAACCCCGAAAATCTGTTTGTACATTTTCAAAAATCTTGCAAGTGCAAATTCATTGAATTTATCCGCATTTTCAATCCCGGCAATTTTATCGCTGTCAAGATATAATAATTTTTGAGATTCAGGATTATTATCCGGATAATTCACATTCGGGAGGTCATCTTTTTTTAAACGGTTTGTCGTCAATGCAATCGGAACATTATTGCCGCTTGACCAGCACATTTTATCAGTTTTTGCTTTCGATTTATCTTTTGGGAAACAATGATCATAATCCCACGGACGATTATCTTCGTGCATATTTTTGAGATTACCGAAATTTTTTGCCAGATATTTACCGCAGGCAAGTGTAACAAAATTAAATGATTTACCGTTTCTCCAGTCAAAAGTTTTACCCAAACGCGAATATATAAAAAGATCTTTTTCTTTGTCTGTGCTAAATTTACCTGTTGCAAGTGCATCCCAATCAATCTCCTGTAAAACTTTTTCATCTGCAGGCGGAATCAAATATCCTTCATGGAAACATTCTGCAACAGCTTTTTTCAAAACTGTATCGCATGAATCGCCGGAATCATTTAATATTGCAGAGATAATTTTTGCTGCGGCATTGGCAAGACAGTTTTTATCTCCGTTGACACGGTCATCCTTACAGAAAAAGCAGAGCAGAAAAATCGTTCCCCAGAACAGTTTTACATCAACTTTTTTATTGAGAATAATCAATGCTGTTTTCAATATTTCAGACGGCAATACAGACAAGTGATAAGGCAGTATTTCAATTTTTTCGTCAAGCTTATTAATTTCCAGCCTGTATTGTTCCAGAAGAGCAAAATTATGTTCGATTTTCTGTAAAAACGAATTTAATTTTTCTGCTTCATCTTTTTTGTTTTTGAAAAATATTTTTATGTCATTGGCATTCCAGAATCGATTGATATTTTCCTGATACAAAATGTGAACTGCCAACTGAAAAACTGATTGTGCAATCTCTGCCGTATTTTTGAAATTTTTTGAAATACGCTCAAAATATTCCCTTGATTTATCAATACCGATTTCCTGTAAAGCACTTTTCAAGGCAGAATACGCAAGTTCAGTTTGGGAAAAAGGAGTTCCTTGTGAGTTCATGCGGCGGAAAAATATATCCAGCCACTCTGCATCAGGATTTTTGAAATATAAATTATTTTCATTATAGTTTGATGAAGAAATATTGCCGCCAAGAAGCGGAATCAACGGTAATTCGATAATTTCCAACAGTTTATTCCGTAAATCGGTGTAATATTTTTTTTCAGATTCAATGAAATCTGCAGGAGCAAATTCATTTTCAAGCAAATCAGTAAATTTGACCATTTTCACCTTATAGCAAGGATATGGTTTGATTGAACCGACTTCCGGCTTTATAAAAAGTTGTTTATCCTGCAATCCATTTGCTTCCAAAACCTGTCGTCTTTCTCCGATAGAAAGTCTGGGAGAAGATTTTTCATCCGCATTGAAATTCCACCCCCACGGATGACTTTCTGTTGTCCAGCGGAAAAGATATTTACGGTTAAAAATATTGAGGTCTGATTTTTCGTCAAAAATACAACACCAAAGAATACCGTTTTTGCTGGCAAAAGCAGATTTAACAGCATTATATCTCTGCTGACCGTCAAGCAGAATGGTTTCGTTATTGAGTTCTGCAGCAGTAAAAATACCGACCGGGATACCACGGAGTAGAGAATCCCAGAAAACCTCCATTTGCGCGGCGTTCCATACTAAACCGCGTTGAATATCCGGAATCGTGAAGTTATATTCATGTTCCCATATTTTTTTTACAGAAATAAATTGCATTTTAATTTTTCCTTTCTGTATTATATTTACCATACCCGTGATGAGTATTTTTCAATAATAAATCTGTATGTCATATCGGAATCAAATTCGACGATGCATCCTGTTATATCTTCAGTATCTTCTCCATCTGTGATGTATGAAAAAAGATTATATTCTGTTTCTGCAACATTAAAATGCGTTGTCAGTTCCTGAACAAGTTCATCAAATTCTTCACTATACAAACTTTTATCGGATTCGTAGAAAATTTCCTCACCGGATATATTTGAACTATCAGGCGATTTTTTTATAAAAGTTACAAAATATTTTGCCATAACTTAAGCTCTTTCGTTTGGGAATTAAAATAATTCCGGTTGATTGTTATCGACTTTTTTCTCTGCTTTGGGGAAATACTTTGCCAGATCGGGGTGTTTTGCCAACAGTTTGGCTTTGCCTTTTTCGGTGATAATGGATGTATTGCAATATTTAATCAACTGCGGCTGTATTATAAGCATTTCCACCCAGTCAGTACTTTTGAACATGCTTAAATTACATTTATCAGCAAAATGTGGTTGCTCCACAAGCAAAAACCACCAATCGTCTTTATCGAATTTCTCCCATATATCACATTTATTACTAAACTGTGGTTGCAAACGCAATATATTTATCCAATCACAAGTAGTAAACTCATTCCATTTGTCGCATTTATCTGCAAATTGAGGATATTCCATTAAAAGATCTCGCCATTCGACATGGTTAAGCATAGTCCAGTTACACCGATCCATAAGTTGAGGATATTTCTTGAACAACGCCGGATAAAAAAGACTGGGGGCAAATAAAGGCCCGGTTATGCAAGATATGATACATTCAAATTCTTCGTTTGTCAAATCTCCGTTGAATAACAATTTTTTCAGAGTTTCTTCGTCTTTATTTTTGCTCTGACAAAACTGTTTCCAGAATTCTTTTTGCTTTTTATTCATTTCAGCAGTCCTTCTTTATTTTACAATTTCAGATTTTTCAGGCAAACAAAAAAAGAGCATGCCCGAAATCACCGTATTTTATAGAAGGTACTTGCAAAACCTAAAAAGCAATACGACAAAGTCGGACACGCTCCATTATGTTCTCTCAAACACAGGAACTGCCCTGCTTGTACCGCATTTGCTTTTATCGAAAAGGTTGCAAGTTTTTCTATAAAAATGCGATTCTCTGTAATTGTAGAGGATTGATTACTCAATCCTGTTTTAACATAACGCCAATCACAGATTTTACAAGCACTTTGCCGCAAAATTTCTAAAATTTCACAAGCACCGACAATATATAAGCAAAAACCGTGCCAATTTCCTTTTCTTTCACAGTGAAAGAAAAGGAAAACAAAAGAAAGCTCAGTACCTTACTTTCTTTTGAAAAAGAAAGTAAGATAAAGAAAAAAGATTTTTCCTTCTCCAAACCCCATCTTTTTCAAAAAAGAAAAATATTATTTAAACTGCAGCAAATATCTTCACTTTTTTAAATTTATTACAAAATATCTGTCAAAATTTGACAATCATATTCATTTTTTGAATAGTAATTTTTTCTTATGGATTTATGCTAAACAAAGACTTATTTTTATTATTTTATGCTGTGTACTAAACATTGACTGATAATTTGAAGATATTAAACTTGTGAATTTTACCTCAACAAACAGAATCA
>JAZSRU010000092.1:0-27847 GCA_045538635.1 Victivallaceae bacterium | reverse complement strand
AGTTTTAAAAGTTTTGAATTGGAAACCCAGCAGCATCCGGAACTGACTGCTTTTCTGCCGTTTGATGTCGTTTGGGAATACAAACGCAATCCGATGAAGCATTTTCAGGCGGATATCCATTATGCGCTCCAAATCTCAATCGTCCTGTATGGTGAAGTCGAAATGATTTTCGATGACTGCCGCAGGAAATACAGCCCCGGAGATATCTTTTTCACGACCTGCTGGGAGCCTCACGCATATAAACTGAGCGCAGAAAAAACATTTCTGATGTCGATAAATCTCAACATTGACACACTCGGGCAATGCGCTCCGTTCAACAGCTGCGATTTCATGCTGCCTTTTGCCACCGCAGCATCATGCAGAATTTCTCCGCAAACAGAAAATGACCGCAAATTCATCCGTGAAACCGGACGCAAAATCTTTCACTATTACAGCAAAAAACCGAAAAATTATCATTATCATGCATGGCTGCTTATCCACGAACTGCTCCTGCACACCATTGATTTGATGACAGATGAACAGCAAAGTGCAACATACAGCCAGCCGGATTTCAAACGCGTCAAAACAGCAGTTGACCTGATCCGCAAAACACAAGGCAAAACTCCGTCGCTGGAAGAAGCCGCCGCCAGCTGCAATCTGAGTGTAAGCCGTTTTTCCGCACTGTTCAAACGCAGTATCGGCATCAGCTATGGTCAATTCGCCCTGCACGCACGGTTGTCAAAAGTTGCAGAAGAACTGCTTTATTCAAATTATTCTCTCAATGAACTTGCTGAAAGATGGGGATTTTTCGATGCAAGTTCACTGTCGCACGCTTTTTATAAAGTCTTCAACTGCCGCCCCGGCGCATTCAAAAAACAAAAACAAATATAACAGGGACTGTTGCGCATCTTTTTGAAATTTTGCAACAGCCCCCATTTTACGGGCGGATTTTATTTTCAGAAGGTCAGGATATAGAGTGAACTGGGAGAATTTTTCTTTACCCGGAACATTGCTCCATCACGCTGATATTCAATTTCCTGCAAAATATTTTCCTCATCCAATACGGAAATTTTTACTTCACGGTCAGCCGGAATACCTTTAACACAGAAAACTTCCTCTTTTTCGCTGTTTTTGAAACTGCCGAACATTGCAAAACCATTCTGCTGTTCATCCAGTCCGCCGATGATATATGTTCCGTTTTTACCCTGAACTGCCCTCACACGGTGTTTATATTGATTCTGCAGCAGTCCGCATTGGGTCAATGCATAATAGACCTTTTTCGGTTTGTAATAAGAATCCCAAATGCACCATGCCCAGCCGGCACCCGCCGCATAATAATGCGACAAATCAATCGGTGAATCCTGCCAGCCGCTCAAAACTCCGGCAGTAAAGACCGCAGAATCAACACCGCCCATATCTTCGTAACCTTCGGGAGTTCCCGGACCGATATTCACATAATGCCACTCTGTAAGGTGCAGTTCCGCATTTTCAAAACCGATCGCATCTGCCAGAAAACGCGCAGCATACGGCTGAAAAATCATTCCATCCATATTGGAACTGTAATGATGCCACGAAATAAAATCCGGTTTGATATTGTGTTCTGCACACTTCGCCGCCATCTGTTTAAAATGCGGAACGCTCAGCGATGTCGCACCGAAACCACCGACTTTCAATTCCGGAAATTCTGATTTCAACCGTTTATACACTGTAACAAACAGATCAAGATATTCATCAAATGTGCCGTCCCACATCAGGACCGAT
Source organism: Victivallaceae bacterium (assembly GCA_045538635.1). Lineage (GTDB taxonomy): Bacteria > Verrucomicrobiota > Lentisphaeria > Victivallales > Victivallaceae > RGIG5270. The sequence continues at coordinate 26,107 of JAZSRU010000092.1, read as the reverse complement.
TCCGGTTCATTCCAGACTTCCCAGTATTGGATATTCCAATGATGCCCATTCGCCCAGCCCTTATTGTAATGTCTGACGATACCGGCGCAGACTTCAGCATAATGGTTGAAATCCTTCGGCTTATGGGCAGTAAAACGGACTTTGGCATGGTCAATGCTGACTCCGAGCCGGTAATATATCTGCGAGCCCTGATCCATTGTATTTTTCAAATAATAATCTGTCTGATCAAAATAATAATTGCCGGGATCGGACGGATCGGCATGCTCCAGCGGAAAAACAAAAATCGTATCGACAATTCTGGAACCGTATTCAATCAAACCGGCATCATGAGTACGCATACTGATACTGCCGAGTTTACGATACGCTTCATTCATATCATGATTGCCCTGATTGACGATCTGCGGCCCGAAATTTATACCGTAAATCGGACGGATTTCACCGGAAGGCACGCTGAAATCAATCTCTGCAATCTCTTTCCCGGCGGGGATGAGTTTATTTCTGACGGTATGCAGCGCACCCTGAATTTCAGTTGGTGATGCAAGTTCAGGAACAGGCAGATTGCTGTGTTTGAAAGCAGATTGAGCCATTTTGCGGCAAAAACCCCAGTCGACATCATTCAGACTTTTCACATCAAATTGCGGATCGGATTCAATACATGCCGTACTCATTACGCCGAATCCTCTGCACTGATTATTCAGAGAATCGTAATACTGCGCACCGAGAATACTCTCCATATCGGTACAAACTATTTTGAATGCCGCCTCCCCGTTCACCAGCAGCAGATCAGCAGGCATGCTGAGAGTCAAATCCCATTTGCCCGGAGCTTTTGACCCGCGCACTTCGACGCCATCCGGCAATGCGGCTTTGCTGCGATTGAAATAATAAACCGCCGCACCTCTGGCATTCACCAGGAACTGATGAAATCTGCCGCAAGTCCCGGCAAAAAGTTCAAATGAATTATCAAAATTCCATCCCAGATACTGCTCTTTCATCGGGATTTCAATATCTGAATAAGTTTCACAGAAAGCCCGGAAATACAGCTTATCGCCCCCGACAGCGATTTTTACTGCAAAATCCGCCGCCGGAGCGCGATCATCCGAGGCTCTGGAGCGGAAAGAAGTTATCGCAGGCAGTCCTGCCCAATCTGCCTCACACGGTTCAGCGGCAAATTCATGCAGTTTAAAAACAGGCAATCCCTCAAAATCATATTCTTTGTTCAGCAATGAAAAACAGCGTTTCATAAATCAGCTCCATTTAAATATTTGTAATCATAAATCTTATGCATATTTTCTGTAATATAACCGAGGTTATTGTTTTTTCAATACAAAATAAAACTGTTCCGTATAAAAATTACATTGTTTTAATACGGAACAGTCATAAAGATATCAGAATAAAAAATCAATTCTGCATTGTTTCATCAATCGCACCATCGACGGAATAATTGAAATCTCCCTCCAGAGGCGTTTTGCCCTGCATTCTGCGGTAGAAATCGGACAAGAGGCGGTTGGTTCTGCGCACTTCGGCCAGCAAAGCGGCATCCTGCACGTCCTGCTTGCGCATTTGAGTTGCGACATTGAAAAGGTTTGCTCCGTTTTCTTTTTTGAACTGCTCAAAAGTTTTGCAGATATAAACGATTTTCACCGCCAGCAGCAAAAAAATGAGAATACAGCAAATACAAATGCTTGATAAAAGGATGATGTGAAAATCTGTCATAAACGGCCTCCTTTTCTTTAATTTTTACGGCGTCATGCCTGTTCTTCTGCACTCTATCACCGTTTTTCCCAAAAAACAAGCAAAATAATAAAAAAAATCAACTTTTTTTTGTTTTTTCCATTTTTTACTCTTGACAACGGTATGTAGCAGTTGTTACAATAACTTTGTAAAGTGAATAGATGGAGCATGCCATGCCGACACCGATTTACCATGATTTGAGCTTGAAGCTCGAAAAATACATCAGAGAAAACAACATTTCGGGCAAACTTCCCGGCACACGGACTTTGTCAAAAATGTTCCATGTCCATCATGTAACATTGTCAAAAGCACTGCATCTGCTTGAGGATAAAGGAATTATCACAATCAAAGGCACAAGCGGTATTTTTGTCGTCCCCCCCGTTTCCCAGCATAAAAAACACAATGTTCTGGCACTCGTCGGCGGTCAGATGGGCAGGTCATGGAATCAGAATATTCTCTCATATCTCGGCAAGCAGGTCAAAAAATTTGATTATGATTTGATGGGGATTGCTTTTGATACTGATCTTTTTTTGAAGAACCAAAAAATTCTTTTCAATTTTCCGGTAGATGGTTTTATTTTCCGTTTCTCATCACTGCGCAATGAACAGGCAAAACTCCTCATGCGTGAAAAAATTCCTTTTGTCTCCTGCGCCCGCCGCAAAGACCTGCCCGACATTGATCAAACTGATTGTGACCACGATTACGGCTATTCGCTGCTGCTTGACCAACTGATACAGCTGGGACATAAAAAAATTGCCTTCTGTGAATTCGGCAGAATACCGGAATATCAGCGTTATCTGAGAGAAATTTATACTCTTTTTCAAAAGAAACTCGGCGATAATTTCAATTCAGATTATTTTTATGTACGAGAAACAGGACTTGAACTTTATGAAACCTACGGCGATGAATACTGGAATATTTATCCTGCCCGTGCAGTAGAACATTTTTTAAATTTGCCGGAGCCGCCGACTGCGATAATCGCACCTGCAGCAATTTTCAGACATATTTATAAAATACTGCAAAGCAAAAACATACGCATACCGCAGGATGTATCTTTGATGTGCATGAGCTACAATGATGAAATTATGCCCGCCCCAAATATTTCAGGCATCGTTTACGATGAGAAAAAAATGCTCTCATGGGCGGCTGAACGCCTGATCCGGAAAATCAATAATCCCGATTTGTCTCCGGCTCATTACATCCAAAAACCGATTTTCAATCCGGGCGAAACTATCGCACCGCCACCCGTCCGCTCAACACTCCCCCCACAAAAGAAAGGATAAAATATGAAAAAACCATTCACTTTAATCGAGCTTCTGGTCGTGATTGCTATCATCGCAATTCTTGCCGGAATGCTGCTCCCCGCCTTGAATTCCGCCCGCGAACGCGCACGCGTCTCCGGATGCACCTCAAATCTTAAAACTCTCGGTATGGCGATGCTGATGTATGCAGATGATTATGACAGCCATATCGAAGGCGTAACATGGGCATCAGGCGAAAAGGATAATCTTCCCGGATGGCCGACTTGGGATGACAACTTGCTCGTTTATACACAGGAAAAAAAGGTTTTCGTTGACCCCTCTGACAAAGTCAAACGCGATACCACCGGCGACCTCGCATCATACGGCAACGCATGTATTTACTTTCTCGGCAGCAACAGGCCGGGACAACTTATGCTGCACCGCATCAAAAAACCAAGTCTTTTTATCTATGCCACAGAATGTTTCAAAGGCTGGCGCATTTTCGGCAAAGCCAATAACAATCACACTGTTGTAAGTTCTTCTTATGTAGAAGCAAGAAAACAATATCACGCTCCGCATCAAAACAACAGCGGCAGTAATGTTCTGCATTATGACGGTCATGTTCAATATTTCAAATTCCCCCAGATTCCGGGAAAAGCATGGCCTGACGCAAATGCAAATTCTGAAGTTTTTCTCTAAATAAAAGGTTTTTAAGCTATGAAAAAATTTACTTTCCTTATCATTGCAGTTCTTACTTTTTCAACTGCTTTCGGCGCCAACCTTATCAAAAACGGCGATTTCTCAAAAGTTAATGCTGACGGCACTCCCGCTGATTGGGCTGTCTGGCCCAAAAAACTCGCTGACGGGGTCAAAGTCGAAGTCGATAAAAATACCGGACATAATGACGACCAGTCCGTCGCCATCACCAACCCCGAAAAAAAATATTATACCCGCATCGACCAGTTACACATCCCCTGCAAGCCCAATACCAAATACATTTTCCGCGCTTACATCAAAGGGATGAACCTTGAACATTCAAAAAAATGCGGCGGCGCCAGAATTTTTCTCGGTGCCGACGGCGATGTTAACAAAACTGTCGCTCTTACCGGTCCCGGAACTGTGCGCGCCAAACTCAAAGCCGCCGATCCGTGGTCATTTGATTGGACAAAATACGAGATGACCCTCAATTCAAGAAAAAACAAAGAACTCGGCCTGACCATTTATCTGCACTTTACCAAAGGCACTATCTGGATCGATGACATCGAATTGATCGAAGTAAAGTAACCCATTAAAAACAAAGGTAAAATATGAAAAGCAAGTTTTTATTAACACTTGCCATGATGGTTTTTTGCGCCTTTTCTTACGGGGTAAACATCATCAAAAACGGCAACTTCATTGAAAAAAACGCTGACGGTTTCGCCGCGAACTGGACTCAATGGCGTTCAAATAAAAATTCAGGCGCTGTAATCCGTCTGGATAATACCAACAGCAAATCCGGAGGTCAGTCAATTTGCATCACCAACCCGAATGAAAAATGCTACACCCGCATTGACCAACTGCATATCCCCTGCAAAGCGCATACAAAATATGTCGCCCGTTTCTGGACCAAAGCTCAAAATATCCAATCCACTCAAAAAGGCGGCGCACGAATGTTTATCAGTCCTTACGGAGATTTGAGCCGTCCGATCATGCAATTCGGCCCCGGTATCGCCCTGCTGTCAAAAAATGCACCTTATCCGCACAATTACGGGTGGACTCTGTACGAAAGCAATGTTTTCAGCTCCGGCAACAGTACTGAACTCGGAGTTACTCTGTATTTACGCAATGCGTCAGGTACGGTGTGGTTCGACAATGTCGAAATCGTGGAATTCACTCCGCATGAGAAGAAAAACCGCGAAGCTGAACGCGCCCGCACCCTCATTCGTCAGGATATTGCTCAAATCAGAAAAATCGCTCCGGAACTTGAAGCTGATTTGAAAAAAATCGAAACCGAAACGGAGAAATTTTTCCCGTCAGTACGCGACCCGCGCCTCGGTATGCCTTTTTTCGCACCGCAACGCGAACTCGGACGCATTTTCAGTCGGGTTCTGCAAAAGCGATTCAAAACTTCCGACATTATAATTTCCGCAGTTGCTGACCCTCTGAAAGCACAAAGTCCATACATCATACCCGGCGGGAAATCCCCCAATATTATCCTTACCGGGCTTAAAAACGAAGTTGAAACATTTTCTCTCAACCTCACTAACCCAACTTCCTCCGGCAAACTCGTCAAAATTCAAATCCCGGAAAATCTCGAACTTGATGTCTATTCCGTAATTCATGTTGAAACCGACAGGCAAAATGCAGTTGACGATGCATTGCTGCCCCTGAAAAAAGAAGATTTGACAACTTATTCCGTCAAAATTCCCGGCGGCATGACCACTCAAATTTATTTCAGTACCAAACTCAAATACGCCAATTCCGGCATTTTGGAAATCAATGGCAAAAAAATAAAAATTGAGTATAAACCGAAAAATACCCCCTTCCCCGAAGATTTGCCGATAACCTTGTTTTCATATGCCTATCCTTACCGCTATTCTTTTATTGAACATCTGGAAAAAGCGCGCCATCTCCGCTATCATATGCACAACAACGGCGCCATGCCCTATCAATTCTGCTCTCCGATGCCATATTTTGACCAGAGCGGCAAATTCATCCGTTCAAAAATGGACTGGGGAAAACTTGATGTTATTTTGTCCATGACACCTGCTCCGCAAAGATTGATTATCAATGCACCGGTCCACTCCCCCAATCATATAAAAGAATTCCTCGGCACCGACAACGGCAAACCGATTGCAATGTTCTCCGCAGAGTGGGAACGCCGCTTCGGTATCTGGCTGAAAAATCTGACCTCCGGGCTGGCACGGCGCGGAATAACTTACAAAGATTTCTGCATTTCTCTCATTGATGAACCGTCAGACAACCGTCTTGAATATATCAAAAAAGCATCTGCCGTGATCAAAAAAATTGATAAAAACATCCGTGTTTACAACAATTTCAACCACGGCATCACCAAAGGAAATATTGCAGAACTTGCTTCCGCACTTGATATTATCGCCCCGGAAATCGCAGAAATGTCCTCTGACAGAATGCAGATACTCAAAAATTCCGGCAAAGAAATCTGGTGCTATCATGTGCAAAACCGTGCCTATCCCGCCGACAAAATGCGTGATATTTTCCACATTTTGCGCAAAGAAAATGTCAAAGGCTTTTCCTATTGGTGCTTCTATGATTCATCACCGCGCTGGATGCCGACGGGCGGTCAGAGTTATGCGATTTTTTACGATGGAGCCGACAACAAATGGTATCCGTCAAAACGCGCCGAAGGCATCCGTGAGGGCATGGAAATATATGTCCTGCTGACAGTTTTGCAGGAACAAAATCCGGCGGCATACAAAAAACTCATATCAAAAGCAGGCAAAATTTCTCATCAGGAATTGCGCTCTCAAGCATTAATGTATATCAAATAGAAAGGATTTTTTATATGGAATTTATCGTTACAGAGAAAAACGGCATGGCGATCCAACGCGCCATTGATGCCGCTTTTGCCGCAGGCGGAGGCAAAGTTACGCTCGAATGCGGAACTTATCCGTCAGGCACTCTTTATCTTAAAAGCAATGTCGAACTTCATGTCCCCGCAGGAGCTGTTATTCAAGGCTATGCCGACCACACAAAATACGATGATTTTATTCATCCGGATTATCCGACCACTCCGGAATTCTGCCGCAAGGCACTGCTCATTGCCTGCGAAGCCGAAAATATTACTCTCAGCGGCAACGGCGAACTCAACGGTCAGGGTCCCTTGTTTTACGACCGCAATGTTCCTGCCGGACATTTTTATAACCGTCCTGCGACTCCGCGTCCGCGCCTGATATCTTTTTTCGGCTGCCAAAATGTAACCGTTACCAATATCAACCTCATTGATTCTGCCGGTTGGACCATGTGGATGGTAAATTGCAAAAATGTTCATGTTTCCAAAATCCGCATCGAGGGCGACCAGCACATGATGAATAACGACGGTTTTGACATGGACGGCTGTTCCAATGTCACTGTCAGTGACAGCTTTTTCAAAACCGGAGATGACTGTCTGGTGCTGCGCGCCATCCGCCGCAAAGTTGATGAAGAAGCCGTTTGCGAAAATGTCACAGTTTCAAACTGCATCCTCAACAGTCCGTGTCAGGGTATCCGCATGGGGTGTCCGAGCGATGATACCATACGCCATTGCCGTTTCAGCAACATCACATTCCGCGGTCGCGGAACGGCAATTTTGAGCCAGCATCCGTCGCGTTATATGCGCAGCGGCACTCCGCCCAATGCTGAAATCAGCGATATAAGTTTCAACAATTTTGATATTGAATCTGCCAACGGCTTTGCAATCCATCTTTTCTGCCAGGGAGGAATCAACATTCGCGGCATTAAACGCATAAGTTTCAACAACTTCCGCATTGCATCCAGAATGGGTATCATGCTTTCCGGACATGCCAAATCAATTTTCAGCGACATTGAACTGAACAATATATCCGGTACAGTTCTTGCCGAAAGTGCGCTGACAACTCAATTTGTCCGCAACCTCAAAATGAATAATGTTGATTTGTCCGCAGAAACCGGCGAAGTACATCCGACTGTTACTCCGACCGGCAATTCATGGGAAACTGCATTTTAATCTGAATCAACACCCGGAAAGATGAAGATGCTTTTTATCCTGCATGTTCTCTTTCCGGAATTTTATTCTTTATTTCAAGACAAAATGTAATTCTGATGGCTGCAATCAGAGAATTTTTATTGAATAAATCTGATTTTTTTAATTTTTTCATGCTTATATGTGATTATAGCGTAAATTCTCATTTGAAAAAATCATTTTTTGTGGTAAATTATAAGACATATTATTTTTTCAACCACAACAATCATGGGAGTTTATTATGGCTGTTTACAATTTCAGTGCCGGTCCGGCTATGCTGCCGAAAAAAGTTATGGAAAAAGCTCAAGCTGAATTCTGCAACTATCAGAATTCCGAATGCGGTGTCATGGAATTGTCCCATCGCGGCAAACTCTATGCCCCCATCATCGAAAGAGCCGAGGCCAATGTCCGTGAACTCATGAACATCAGCGATGATTATGCTGTCCTCTTCGTTCAGGGCGGTGCAAGTATGCAGTTCTGCATGCTCGCCATGAACCTCCTCAACGGCAATACCGCCGATTACGCAGATACCGGCGTCTGGTCAAACAAAGCCGCAAAAGAAGCAAAACTTTTCGGCAATGTCAATATCTGTTGCTCCAGCAAAGAAACCAAATATGACCACATCCCCGCTTTTGATACATGGAACCTGACTGACAATGCAGCTTATCTGCATATCACCAGCAACAACACCGTTGCCGGTACCCAGTACCGCACTTTCCCCAAAGTCAACGCTCCCATGATCGCCGATATGTCCAGCGATATCATGTCACGCGTCATCAATGTCAATGACTTCGGCATGATTTACGCCGGCGCACAGAAAAACCTCGGCCCCAGCGGTTTCGCGCTGGTCATCATCCGCAAAGATCTCATGGAACGCGTCGCTGCAACCGTTCCCACCATGCTCAAATACACCACTTATGCTGAAAACGCATCAATGTTCAATACTCCCCCGACCTTTGCAGTTTATATCCTCGCTCTGGTCACCGACTACTTCAAAGAAGTCGGCGGTATCGCTGCCATGGAAAAAATCAATGATGCCAAAGCAAAACTTCTTTATGACTATCTCGACAGCACTTCTTTCTACAACACCCCCGTTCAAAAAGAAAGCCGCAGCCGCATGAATGTCGTCTTCCGTACCCCCAGCGAAGAACTCGATGCCAAATTCGTCGCTGATGCCAAAGCATGCGGTTTGACCGATCTCAAAGGTCACCGTCTGGTCGGCGGATGCCGCGCCAGCATCTACAATGCAATGCCCATCGAAGGCGTTCAGGCTCTTATCGATTTCATGAAGAAATTTGAAAAAGAAGCATAATTCAACTGTTCTTTATGGAACTGCTGCAGGATATAAGTTCTGCAGCAGTTTTTTTATACCATGTCCCGGAAAAATCCGGCTCAGGATTGACAAAAAATCACTCTTCTCTATGCCGAACTACTTGCTGTTGAACAATTTGACCGCTCCGTCAAACATCTTCACTCTCTGATTCAAACAAAATATCCGCTGTGCAAACGCAAAAATCTGAACAGCGGATATTTTTTGATTTTGCCTTTTTCACCTCAAAAATACCATTTTTCACCTTAATTTCAAAATAAAAAACTTATCCTGCACCCATTTTTTTTGCATTTTTTTTACATTTTGGACTTGACATATCCGTTTTCAGGATATACATAAAAGATGTACACAAAAAATCTAACCAAAGGAGTATTCTATGAAAAAATCTGAGGATTGCAGGAATTTTGTTGTCGCAGGTCACGCCGGAAGCGGAAAAACTTCTCTTTGTGATTTGATGCTTTTCAAAGCAAAAGCCGTTGACCGATTAGGTTCAGTACCCAACAAAACCTCAATTTCAGATTATACTCCCGAAGAACAGGAACGCGAAGCCAGTTTGTTCGCTTCTGTCATGAACTGCAAATGGAAAGATTGGCACTTTTTCATGTCCGATGCTCCCGGCTACGGTGAATTTGCAGGAGAAATGCTTTCAAGCATGCGCGCAGCCGACAGCGTTCTCGTTGTGCTTGACGGCGTTGACGGTCCCCAAGTCGGAACTGCACGCGCATGGAAATTCACCCGTCTTCGCGGCGTACCGCGATTCGCTCTGGTCAACCGCCTCGACCGCGAACGCGCAGATTTCGATACCGTCATCGAAAAAATGCGCAAAAACCACGGCAAAACTGTCGTTCTTCCCCTGACTTACCCAGTCGGCAAAGAAGCCGATTTCTCCCGCGTCGTTGACGTTCTTCATGATACTGACATCCCCGCAGAAATCGCAGATAAAGTTGCAGAAAACAAAGAACTTCTCATGGATGCCATCGCTGAAACAAATGAAAGTTTGATGGAACGATACCTCAACGGCGAACCCCTTGACCCCAAAGAAGTTGATGAAGGACTGCTCGCTGCAGTTCTCTCCTGCCGCATCATCCCTGTTTTCGCCGGAAGCTCCACCAAAGATGTCGGCATTACCGAACTTATGGATTACATCGGACGCATCTTCCCCAAACCTCTCGACAAAATCACAGCTCCGCTCGCTGACGGCGGCAAACTCCCGGTCAAAGATGACGGTCCCGGTGTCGGTCTGGTTTTCAAAGCAGTCGATGATCCCTTCTCCGGGCACATGGCTTTCATCAAAGTTATTTCCGGTTCATTCAAGGCCGATTCCGAAGTTTTCAATATCTCAACTCAGACAAAAGAACGCGTCGGCCAGCTGCTCCTCGTCAACGGCAAAAATACCACTCCGATCGCTGAAGCCTGCCCCGGCATGCTCATTGCTGTTGCAAAATTGAAAAATACTCACATCGGCAATACGATTTCAACCATTGCAGACGCTCCCGTCATCAAAGGTATTGATTATCCGCTCCCGGTCATGTCTTATGCAATCTCCGCCGCCAAGGCCGGAGATGATGACAAACTCGCAGGCGCACTTCACAAAATCGTTGAATGTGATCCCACTCTTTCATGCTCCCGCAACAATGAAACTCAGGAAATGCTCCTCTCCGGCATGGGCGACCAACACCTCGGTATCGCTATTAAACGGCTCAAAGATTCATACAAAGTCGAAGCAAATACCGCCACCCCGAAAATCGCTTACCGCGAAACCATCAGCGGCAACGGCGAAGCCATGTACCGCCACAAAAAACAGACCGGCGGCGCAGGTCAATTCGCTGAAGTTCACCTCCGCGTTGCCTATCAGGAAGGTCCTTTCGTTTTTGAAAATGCCGTTGTCGGCGGCAACATCCCCAAAAACTTCATCCCCGCAGTCGAAAAAGGCGTTCAGGAAATGCTCGAAAAAGGTCCGCTCGTCGGATGCAGAGTCGAAAATGTCAAAGTTACCGTGTTTGACGGCAAATATCACTCGGTCGACTCCAACGAAATGGCTTTCAAAATTGCTTCACGCGCCGCTTTCAAAGAAGCCGTTTCCAAAGCTCATCCCATCGTCCTTGAACCCATTATGTCTGTCAAAATTTACATCCCAAATGAATACATGGGCGATATCTCCGGCGACCTCAACCACAAACGCGGCCGCATTATCGGCATGGAGAGCGAAGAAGGCGTTCAGCTCGTCATCGCCGAAGTTCCACAGGCAGAAATGTATAAATATGCCACCGAACTCCGCAGCATGACTCAGGGCAGAGGTTCTTTCCAGATGGAACTCGCTCGCTACGAGCCGCTCCCAACCAACCTCGCCAATGAACTCATCAAACAATATGCCGCCGAATCCGGCGAGGCTGAATAATTAAATAAATGGGAGGAAAACTTTTTTTCTTGATTAAAAGAAAAAGAAGTTTTCCGCCCCTTATACCCCTCTTTTCAAAAAAAGAAAAGTGTTCTTTGTCCGCTTGACCGCAAAAAAAGAGGAGGGACAAAACGAACATTCCGCCGAAAAACAGCCTGATACCACACAGCCGCTGACACTCACGCGCCAGCGTCATAAAACGGGGATGGACATCCCCTTGCGGGGGTTCAGGGGGGCGCAATCAGCCCCCCCTTGCAATAAAAAATCAGTCAATGTTTAGTACAGGGCCTAAAAAAACAGGGTGCTGCTCACCTTTTTAAGGTTTTGCAGCAGCCTTTTTTTATTGCTCAAGCAAATGCTGATTTAACTTATCAGAAATAATTATTTGACGATGTCGAGCAATTCGACTTCAAAAATCAAAGTTGCATTCGGCGGTATGCGGTCGCCTGCGCCATTTTCTCCATAAGCGAGTTTGGCAGGGATATAGAGTTTGTATTTGCTGCCGACGGACATCATCTGCAAAGCTTCGGTCCAGCCGGGGATAACCTGATGAACTCCGAACTGTGCAGGTTCTCCGCGTTGAACTGATGAATCAAAAACCTGACCGTTGAGAAGTGAACCGGTATAATGAACTTTGACCATATCAGTTTTTCCGGGTTTGACACCGGTTCCTTCAGTGAGGACTTCATACTGAAGACCGCTGGCAGTAGTTTTAACGTTTTCTTTTGCGCCGTTTTCTGCGAGAAATTTCTTTTCGATTTCGATATTTTTTGCAGCCATTTCAGCGATAGCTGCTTCACCGGCAGCCTGTGCCTGCTGCTGGAACATAGTCATAAATTTGCGGTATTCATCCTGATCGAACTGGAATTTTCCTTCTTTATGAAAATCAGAGAAAGCCTTGCTGAAAGCTTCGATTTCGATTTTGATCGGCAAATGTGAAATATATTCACACATATTCATTCCGAGAGCGTAGCTGATATTGTCAGCTTCTTTTTCAAAAACTGCCATAATGGACTCCTTTTGTGTTATTTTTGAGATAAAGTCACATACTATACTTGCTGAAAGGTATTTTGTCAAATGTTTCAGGAAATATTATCCGGATATCAGCGCATATTATCAAAAAGAATTTTAAAAATGAAATCTTTTCCTGTCATAATTTCAACACCGCCGGTAGAACCGAGGCGCAACGGTTTATCCGGTTTATCCTTGAGATAAATACGGACAGAATAAGTATTGCTGCCGTTGACGATACGCGGCAGTTCATCAATAGCATAAATTTCGCCCTCAAAATAGCCGTGTTCCAAATAATTGTACTGGCTGCTTTTAACGCGTATTTTCTGACCTTCCTGAATTTTATAAATATCTTTTTCATCAATATTGGCGACAAATTTTTTATCCCCGCTGGCGGCAAAAACAATAATATCATCGCCGGTGTCAACATAAATTCCAAGTTTGGTCGGAATATAGCTGATATAACCGTCTTCGGGAGCGACGAAAACATAATCCTGCTGATGCTGCTGATAAAATTCAGATTCCCTGCGCAAATTATCAAGCCGGACTTTCAGCAAATTGAGTTGAGTTGTTTTTTCATTAATAATCGCTTTGGCAAGGCCGGATTTGATAAGCCTGACATCGCGTTCCATACGCTGAATTTCGCCCAGATTGTGCAGATAATCAATTTCGCGTTTATTGATTTCAACCAGCGGGACAGCGCCGCTTTTCTGCAGATTGCGGAAAGCTTCGAGGCTTTCCTTTTCTCTGACTTCGCGTTTTTTCAATTCATCATAAGTGATTTCAGAATGACGGTATTCTTTGGGCAGCGGGTCAAGTTTCAATGCGGCGAGTGCGGCTTCTGCTGAATTTATCTGCGCCTCAAGTTCAGCAATCGCATTACGCAATTTCAGACAATGCTCCTGATAATCACGGTCATCAAGTGTCAACATGACCTGACCGCGGCGCACATAATCGCCGGAACGGAAATTTATTTTATTTATGGTGCTGCGCACACGGGATTTCATATAATATTCCCGTCTGCCGGCAACAATTCCGCGGCCCTCGACGATATCTTCCATTTTGAAGAAAAAAACACTTGCTATACCGAAAAGCATCAGAGCAATAATGATCATGATCAAAGTGCGGAACAGTTTGATTTTGCTGTGAAAACTGTTTTTCGGCACGCCGTAATTTGTGCGTTTCTGATTTATTTTCATAATTGGGAATATTTGGTTTGAGTTGTATAAAGTTCTTTGTAAATGCCGTCAACCGACATCAATTCATCATGAGTACCGCACTGCATGATCCTGCCTTCGCGCATAACAACAATCTTGTCTGCATTTTTGATCGTGGACAGACGGTGGGCGATGATGATCGTAGTTCTGTCCTGCATGACATTGTCAAGTGCCGCCTGAACCACATGTTCTGAAATCGTATCCAATGCACTCGTCGCCTCATCAAGTATCAGAATGGACGGATTTCTCAAAATGGCGCGGGCAATGGCAATACGCTGTTTCTGTCCGCCGGAGAGCGAAGCACCGTTTTCGCCGATGACAGTATCATAACCGTCAGGCAGTTTGAGTATGAATTCTTCAATATTGGCAAGTTTGGCGGCGCGCTCGATCTCTTCACGGGATGCATCTTTTTTGGCGAAAGCGATATTGTCATAAATCGTGCCGCTGAAAAGGAACGGCTCCTGCAAAACAACTCCGATATTGTTTCGGTACGATTCAATGCCGTACTTGTGAACATCAATACCGTCAACAGTAAGCCTGCCGCTTTTGACATCATAGAAACGCAGCAGCAGATTACTGGCAGTAGATTTTCCGCATCCGGACGGTCCGACAAATGCCACTTTTTCCCCCGGCTTGATGTGCAGCGAAAAATCACGGATGACCGGAGTATCACGATAGCTGAAATTTACATTGTCAAATATGATCTCTCCCTTGAGATGTCCTGCTTCAACCGGATGCGGATCTTCTTTGATTTCAGGGATGACTGCAAGCAGATTGGAAACCCGGTTCGCCCCCGCCATTCCCTGCGCGATGACACCGGTGATACCGGCAAAAAAGTTGATCGGCGCCAGCAGCATACCGGCATAAGAGAAAAACGCGGCAAATTCACCAAGCTTCAAAGTTCCGTTTTTGACCAGCGGAATACTGAAAAAAATCATTGCCAGATAAGTCGAAACTGACAAAACATCACAAATACTGATTGAAATATTGGAATTCAAGTTAAGATTTATCTGCAGATCCATGGTCGGACGCATGATTTCAAAAAAATGCCGGTTCACCGAACGCTCACGGGCAAAAGATTTGACGACTTTGATACCGTTGATATTTTCGGACAGATTGGCAGAAACTTCAGACATTCTCTCCTGAAGCATCATCGAATCGCGGCGGAGAACTTTTTTGAAGTATGCAAAATTCAGGAAGTGGAACGGCAGAAAACACATCACGACCAGCGCAAGTTTCCAATTCAATATGAACATCAGAAAGAAAATCAGCAATCCGGCAAAAAACTGATCACTGATACTGATTGCCGACAACAGCAGCTGATTGAGCAAACCTACATCGCTGATGACATTGGAAATCAATTTGCCGGTACGGTACTCTTCATAAAAACGCAATGACAAACTCTGCAGATGCCGGAAAAGTTTATTGCGCACATCCAGCAGAATACGGGTCGAAAGATAGGTTCCGGTAAAACCGGCAATATAACGCATTATCGAACGCATCCCGTACAACAATATAACCAATGCCGCCATCACCGCAAAAAAGCTGTAATCCGCATTCGGCAGAATACGGTCAATGGAGAATTTCAATATCCACGGAACAGCAAGTCCCATAACAGAAAAAAGGACTTGAGAGACGATTGATCCCGCAATTAAAACCTTGTACGGCGACAGGATCTTTTTCAAATTTTCGCTGATCATTTTTGAAGAAATATAATTTTAATAATGTTTTACATGAAAGGGACTTTACAATTTTCTCCGGCTGCGCCCCCCGGCGTGCCGTCATTCAATACGCATGATGTGCTTTGGGCAAATTACATCGGATGATCCTCCATGTTGTTAAGAATCAAATAATTACAGCTTTACAAAAAAAGCCGTCTTATCTTTTCTTGAGTATTAATTTAGCTCAACGGCAGAGAAAAACAATATAAATTTCTGTTTTTTTTGAAAAATCTTTTCGACTTTTGCAAAAGTGTTGTTATATTATATATTGGAACAAAATGGCAAAATATATTGTTATACTTCTTGACAATGTAATGTACCCGGTATCAGCCAGGCTTGAGTGCGGCGGATGTCCGAGGTCGGAAATGCCATAAAAACAAAGGAGTTTATATATGTCAGAACTAAAAGTTCAAACACCGCTTCAGGAAGCATATTTCCATGACTTCCCGATCAAATCACCCGACAATTTCAATTTTGCAAGCGATGTCGTTGACCGCTGGGCGCAATACGACCGCAACAAAATGGCAATGATCTGGGTAAATCAACAGGGCGAAGAAAAAAGATTCACCTTTTTTGACTTCAGCCGCCTCTCAAATCAGGCAGCAAATCTGCTGCTCAAAAACGGCATCGGACAGGGCGACAGAGTTTTTCTCATGCTCCCGCGCCTCCCTGAATGGTGGATTTTTTCACTCGCTCTCATCCGTATCGGAGCTATCCAATGCCCGTCCCCGACACTGCTCACTCCGCCGGACATCAAACAGCGCATCAATGCAGGCAAATTCAAAATGGTTATCACCGACAACGAAAACGCTCCGAAATTCGATGAAGTTTTCGATGACTGTCCCAGTTTGAACATCCGTCTGATTGTCAATGACCGCCGTCCGGGCTGGATTTCATACCTTGACTGCACTTCACTTTCAAGCCGCGAATTGCGCCTTGCAAAAAAATTCAAAAGCAAATCAAACGCTCCGTTCCTGACTCTCTTTACCTCCGGAACCAGCAAAATGCCAAAAATGGTCGAACACTCAAATGATTACGCTCTCGCTCACCGCATCACTGCTGAATTGTGGCACGAAGAGAGCGCAAATGACCTCGCTTTTACCGTTTCCGATACCGGATGGGGCAAAAACATCTGGGGTAATTACTTCGGTCAATGGATTCTCGGTGCATGCGTTTTCATTTACGATATCCGCGGCAAATTCCATGCCGACGAACTGCTCCCGATACTTGAAAAATATTCCATCACCTCTTTCTGCGCGCCGCCGACAATTTACCGTATGCTGGTGCTGAACGACCTCAAACGCTTCGATCTGAAAGATCTCAAACATTGCTGTTCAGCCGGCGAACCGCTCCACACCGAAACCTGCCGTTTGTGGGAGGAAGGTACCGGTTTAAAACTCCATGAAGCTTACGGTCAGACCGAAACCGTCTGCATGATCGGTACTTTCAAGGGCGATGAAGTCAGATTCGGCTCAATGGGCAAAGCCGCCCCCGGCTGGGATATCGAACTTCACGACGATGACGGCAATCCGGTCAAAGATGGCGACCCCGGCAGAATCGCAGTCAACATCGCCAACGGCAAACCCGCCGGATTGTTCCTGCATTATGTGAACAACAAGGAAGAAAACGACAAATGCTTCATCGGCAATTATTACTACACCGGCGATAAAGCCTACCGCGACAAAGACGGTTATTTCTACTTTATCGGCCGCAGTGATGATATCATCAAAAGTTCCGGCTACCGCATCGGCCCGCTGGAAGTCGAAGAAGTCATGATGCAGCACCCCGCCGTCCATGAAGTTGCAGTCGTCGGCGCACCCGACCCGCTGCGCGGAGCCAAAGTCAAAGCGTATGTCGTTCTGCACAAAGGTTTTGAACCGACTGATACTCTGGTCAAAAAACTCCAGCAGCATGTCAAAACCCTGACCGCTCCGTACAAATATCCTCGTGAAATCGAATTCGTCAAATCAATGCCGAAAACTTTCTCCGGCAAGATCAAGCGCGATCTGCTGCGCCGTCATGCCGAAACCGGAATTTACTGGAAATAAATTCACCGGGAGGGGGGGAAGAACAGATTTTTTCTCCCCTCTTTTGAATGAATTATTTTCAATAAAAAACATAAAGATTTGTATTTTTTATTTGACAATTCAGTATTTCTGCAATAATTTTACAGCAGATGCAGCGTTGTTATGAAAAAAGGCAGTGTTTATGAATATGAGCAACAGTAAAAAAAGAAGACAGTCCGGTTCATCAATGGTCGAATCATTGATGGCTTTGATACTGTTGTGTCTGCTCTTTTTCGGAGCATTTCAGCTTTTCCAATGGGGCATGGCAAAAATGTTCTGCAGTTATTCATCATTTTATGCTGCCAAAGCATTCAGTCTGGGATACGCATACAGGACTATCAGCAAGGCAGCCCGTATCGCGGCGATACCGATTTCCGGACGCGATGAAAATGGTCTTCTCAAGCTCGGCCGCGACTCATTGACCCGCCGTTTGCGGATGTATATGTCAAGCGGCAATGCAGGTGTGGATTTCCCCTACTGGGATGCCAGCGGCAATTCACCTGATTTGCGCGTATCGCTGTCGGAAAATCCGGAAACAAATCTGCTTTACAGCAAAGTTACTCTGCGTAACGCACCATATGTTGCAGAAGGATTCGGTAAATTTTTGCGGATAACAAACAAACCGGTCGAACCCTCCGGTTATACCAGAATGGTGGATCACTCAACGGGATGGAGCAAATGAATTATCACAGGAAAAATTCAGGACAGGTTCTTGTACTCGGGCTGGTCATGGTAGTGATTCTGCTCTTTGCCATCTTTTTCTTTTTTGATATCCACAACGTCATCCGCGGCAAAATCAAGCTCGAAACCGCAGAACAGGCAACCGCTCTCGCCGCCGCACGATGGCAGGCAGAATCTCTCAACCTCGTCGGCGAACTGAACCTGCTCGCGGCAACAGAGAGAATCCTGCTCGAAGATATCATTGATATCCCTGATGCAATGAAAGCGGAAGAAGTCAGCAATATCACCCGCGGCACAGCCAGAGTTACCGCTATCAATGAAATGCAGAGCCGTGTAACTTTCATCGGCCCCCTGATCGCACTTGCCGCCGCCCAGCAGACAGCAAAAAATAACGGAATAACCCCGGTCAAAGAAACCGGAAATTCCAACATCCCGCAGAATGTGGCAGATGATTTTGCAGAATATCAAAACAAATTGAATGATGAAAAAAATATTTATTCGTCCGCAGACAATCTGAATATCAATGGTTACTCATGGAAAGAACCGTACAAAAAACTCCTGCAGCAAATCATGGACAGAGGTATCGCAGCACGCCCCAGCGGCATGGTCGTCGGCATTGAAGGCGTCGATCCGTCATACCTTGCGGATGAAAGCCTTTATTCAGCGATCATTGCCTGCTCCAGAGGTTATCCTGCATGGTGTCATTGGCGATTGCGTCAGCTTATCAAAATGGATGATGCATATTTTGAGGGTATAGACTGGTATTCACCGGATTTTCAATGGATCAAATTTTCACAGCAGAGTGAAATTTATCCGCTTGATGTCGTTTTGAATACTTTTAAAAGCAAGGACCCGACATCGGATCAGCCGGGAGAATACGAAAGATTTTCAGATGCCGCTCTGGCTCTCGGTTATCAAACAATAACAGAAGATGCCGCGCGCAATTTCCACTGTAAATTCTACCATTATAATCATCGCTGGCTGCCAGACAGCGCAACATACAACGGACCGGTTGTTTCGGATGACAGTCCGTGGCGCAGGGGGATTTATCTGCGGCGCAATGTGGCAGATTATGCTGTTTATGGCGGAGCTATGGCTTATGCTGAATGTGTGGAGCATGTTCCCGGAACGATTCCTTTCAGCAGTGCATATTCCGTAGAACAGGCAAACCGTATCAGTCAGGGAAAAGCTGAATTGAACAGAGAAAAAGGCAAAGTTCTCGTCAAAAAATATAGTGATTCAGCAGTTCAGGTCGGCGGCAATTACAGTATTGACCGGCAGAATTCCGGCTGCGTTGCCAAACCTGTCGGCAGATTGAAAAATGATGCAAATCCGGTATCAGTCCCCATCGTACTGCCGGTTTTTGACCGCGTCAATCTGATCCCCAGCACCATGCAGAATATCAGAATATTCTCCTACAACTGGCCGGTCGTTGAACAGTTTGTAACCGGATTGAAAAAACTCATTGATGCCGGAAAAGAGATTTATGATACAGCACTCAATGATTCATCCGTGCGCAGGGAATATTTTCCTGAGGAGGCAGATCATATGCTCGAAGCACTCCGGCTGCTCGGCACTAAAGAGTTCCGCCGTTCCGGTTACAATCCGGAATTCAAAAAAGAAAATCTCACCCGCTCAGATTTGATAAAATTGTTTGACAGCGAAACCAGACTCTATCATCCTGTCGAAAATCCGCGCGGCCCCGGCTGGCTCCAGCAGCCGCTGATCTATTACGGACGCAACAAATACAACCTGCCGGAAGACGCTCTGGAACGCAAAATTTACTATTACGATGCAGAAATCGCCAAAGAACTCAATGCAAAAAGAGGCAGAAACACCCCCGCATATGTCATCCCGCCTGCCGGTGAAACATGGATGTTTTACAATGGGCAGTACATCCGCATGAAAGGTGATAAATTCTTTGACAATATGGAAAAAGACCCCTACAACGGCTGCGGTGTCCTGCCGTGCCGGTGCAACAATCATCCATGTACCTGCAAAGGAAAATATCCCGCCGGTACAAACAACGGGCCATCGAGGTTGTAATTCATGAAAAAACACAATGAATCAGGTCAGGCAATAATGGAACTGCTGGCATTGCTTTTAAGCCTTGTCATCGTATTCATCGGAGTAATCCTGATAATGGGACTGTCCATCGCCAATATCGACATATTACTTGATGCAAAATTCCATGCAGAATCAAGCGCACAATATGCAGACTACGGCACAGAAGGCAATGAAATATCACGCTGGCATTACACCGAATATGAGGCCATCGGCAAAACTATTCCGTTCCTGCCCGGAGACCGTCCGTCAAGTTCAACTCATGCCCCGATCAACTTCAACGAAGAATTCAACAACCCTCTGAACTCCAATCACGGGGACAAGTATAAATTCAATACTTTCAATGTGATACATCCCGGTATTGCCAACAATTTCGCTGTTGAAACTCCGGTTCTTTCATACCGCGCAGCGAATCTTCTGCGCGGCAAATCCTACGATTATTCAAATGAAAATATTATGACGATCAAAGATACCCGGTATTTTCACAGACAGCAAACTTATTCAGCTTTTGAACGCCTTATCGGAACCTCATTGAAAGACATCGACCTTGAAAACAACCATTCAAATACGGTTTACTTCCCGGCAATGAAAGTTCTTGACCGCTGAAAAATCATTTGCCGATACAGAAGCGGCTGAAAATTTCACCGAGAATATCAACATCCGCGGTTTCACCTGTAATAAATCCGAGGTTGCGGACTGCGGCATGAAGTTGTACCGCCGCCAATTCAAATTCACGCTCACGGCAATTCATTATCGCCTCTCCGAGCAGCGGTTTCATTTCATTGAGCCATGCGGCATGGCGGGCATTGACCGCGAAATCCGCTTCAGATGCGCGTTCATCCATTTCCCAAACCATTTTCTCAAATGCATCAGATAAATCATCAAGTCCCCTGCCTTCAAGCACGGAAATCCTGACAGTCGTCATCGGCAATTCTGGCAGCACAGTATCTGCGGAAATCAAATCGCACTTGTTCCAAACTGCAATGATTTTTTCCTTTGCCTCACTGTATTTTAACAATTCTTCAATATCAGGCTGCGAAGCATCCAGCATCCAGAAAACGACTTGCGCCTCATCAAGATGTTTATAACTGCGTTCAATGCCGATTTTTTCAACAGCTTCAGCATTTTCGCGCAAACCGGCAGTATCAATCAGCCGGACGGGGATATTGCGGATGATTACAGATTCCTCAAGCGCATCCCGCGTCGTTCCGGCAATATCAGTAACGATTGCGCGGTCATAACCGAGCAGAAAATTCAACAGACTGGATTTTCCTGCATTCGGCTTGCCGACGATAACGGTTTTGACACCGTTGCGGAAAACATCTCCGCGCTCGCGGCTGTTCAGCAGCTGCTGCACCATTTCCAGCGCCGCACCGATTTTTTCCGGCAATTCTTCATCCCAGTCAAGATTTTCTTCCGGAAAGTCAAGACGGGACTCACATTCACTCAAACAGAAAATCAGCTCATCACGAAGTTTATGCAGTTTACCGCTCAAAGAACCTTCAAGCTGGCGCGAAGCGATCTTCATTGCCATGTCATTGTCAGAAGCAATCAAATCTGCGACAGCCTCACTCTGCACGAGGTCGAGTTTGCCGTTGACAAACGCACGGAAAGTAAATTCACCCGGTTCCGCAAGACGGCACTCCGGCTGGGCAAGCAGCAGTTCAAGCACACTTTTGGCGACCCGCGCGCCGCCATGGCATTGAAATTCGACAACATCATCTCCGGTATAGCTTGCCGGTCCCTTGAAATAAACCGCCAATGCATGATCACAACCGATACGGACCAGCATCATTTTGCGGGTATTTTCTCCATCCAGACGGACTTTGGAATTTATCAGACGGTGAGCGATATTCAACGATTCCGCACCGGAAAGCCGCAAAACCGCAATCGCTCCGTTAACTCCGGATGCCAGAGCTGCAATTGTATCTACTGTATTCATTCTTCAACAATATCTTTCTTTTTGAACAACATACTCAACACTGCAAAAACAAACGCCGCAGCATACAATGCACAGGCAATATACATTCCTTTGACCAGACCGATTTTTTCAATGACTCCGCTCAAACCGAGCAGAACCAGACTCGCCAATCCCCATGAACCGCCGACCATGATGCCCATTTTCAAACCGATGACAAATTTCACCGTGGTATTGCGAGCCATAACAACCAGCAGCGGCAGTGATGAACTGGCAAAAAATCCGGCAAAAAACAACAGCGGCAATGCCCATAGTCTGCTGCTGAAAACAAAATATATGCAGATCATAAAAAATCCGGTCAGCAAATTGAATATTGTTATTTTGAGCGCATCTATTTTTTTGGCAAGCACGCCGCCGACAACCGAACCTGTCGCAGAACCGAAGCCGAAAAGCAGCGACCCCATACCGCCGATCTTTAATGAAAAATTATACATATCATGCAGAAATGTCGGCAGCAATGCCTGCAAAATCGTCGATGCCGAATTCATCATGAAAGCAATCATAAACAACATGAACAAACTGTCGCAGGTGCCTTTCTGAAGTGCATTTCCATTCTGTTTTTTATCGCCGCTGTCAGTCAGAAGTTCAACCCCTGCAAACCATATCGCCAACATCACAAGCAACAGAAAAAGTGCCACAAATGCCAGAGTTTTCAAACCCGGCGGACAGTCAATCAGCAGCGCACCGATCAGCGGCCCGCAGGAAAATCCGAAAAATCCCATTGTCATAAACAACGCCGTTGATGTCGCACTGTTTATATCTTTGACACCCATTGCTCCGCGCAATCCCTCCGGATGCACCACCGCAGTACCGCAGCCGAAAACCGCCGCGAGGATGAACAGCAGATATTTCGGTGTTCCTGACGGCAAAAATCCGAAAATTCCGATCAACATCAGCAACAGCAGACCGACATAGATAAAAAACGGCCGTTTTGAATTTTTACGGAATGGTCCGACTGCGATCTGACAGAAATTACTGCTCAATGAACGGATCGCCAGAAAAACCACTCCCATCTGCAATGTCATATTGAAATGCCCGCGCACCACCGGCAGAATACCGGGCAGTATTCCCCCGACCATATCGGCGGAAAAATGCAGCAGCATCAATGCCGCCAGCTGCCATACGCCACGATGTATCTTCTTCATAAAAAACTCCTTGAAAAAAATTAAAAATCACTCTTATTAATATACTGCATCAAGCTGTTTTTTCAAATGAAAATCAATGACTGTTAAAGCGTTTCCGATACGCTCCCGGAGTGGAATTGAAATACTTGAGAAAACACTCATGAAAATAACGGAGGCTGGAAAATTCACATCTCTCTGCAATTTCAGCTATTGACAAATTCGTAGTCAGCAGCAATTTCTGTGCCTGTTCAAGTTTTGCCTCCAACCGGACATGCTTCGGAGAAACTGAAAAATTCCTGCTCCACTCATAATAAAAAGCTCTGCGGCTGAAACCGTATTTACGCAGCAGAGAATCAAGTTTTTCGCCGTGTTTGAGTTTCAGCGCGATCTCATAAATTTTTGATTCTTCCTGAATATTGACATTGCCGTCATTGTTCTGCATTGAATTGACATAAGCCGTCATTATCATCTGCATTGCCAGAGTATCAAGTTTATCGGCGGTGCCAAAAGTATTGCGTATGGCAATCAATTCTTTCAATTTCATAAAGTTCTGCATAAATTCATCGTCCAGCGGATAAACAGCATTGTACCGGTGGCCACTGATATTAAAAAGCGTTCCCAGCTTTTCAGACAGTACCGCAGGATAGGAGAAGAAAAGTTCATCATGTATAAAAGTTCCGTCCCCGCTGACAACTGTTCCCGGCGGTAAAATACTGAATGTCGGGCGCAGCTCTTTATGATGATATTTTTCTTTGTTGAACGAAAAACAGAAAAAATAACGGTCAAGTACAAATTTTGAAACTTTGATACTGTGATTGACCATAATTCCAATCTCATCGAGCTGAAATGGAAAATTACTGATGCGCTTCAATTTCAAAACCGGGTGAATAACTGATTTCATTTTTTTGCACAAAACCTCACTTTTTTTGCACAAAGTGCTATTGCCATATTTTGTTTACTGCTGTATAATATAGCATTATCAAATTTTTTTTCAAATCCAAATTCATGCAGAAAGGCTCAAAAGGAATGAATGATGTCGCAGAAATCAAATGGAATTTGAATGTTAAAACAGGCACTCATATCCGCAAACTCAACGGCGCTAATCTCGCCCCCAACATCGCCAATGAAATGGCAGGAAGCAATATCCGTGCAAGTTTCAAGGAACTCAATCTTGCTTTTGCCCGTCTCCATGACGCTCCTTTGACCAATGCGGGATGCCGTCTGGTTGACATAAGCCACATTTTCCCGCTCTTTCATCTGGACGAAAACGATCCGCGCAACTACGATTTCAGCTACACCGATGACTATATCAAAAACTGTATCGAAGATGCCGGCACTCCCGTTTTTTACCGCCTCGGCGAATCCATCGACCACTCCGTAAACAAATACAAAATCACTCCGCCATCCGATGTTGACAAATGGATAAATATCTGTTCCAACATCATCCGCCACTATACAGAAGGCTTGTGGAACGGCTTCAAATATGACATCAAATACTGGGAAATCTGGAACGAACCCGAATGCGGCGGCAACAAAAAACTTGACCCCAATGCAAAAAATCTCATGTGGCTCGGCACGATTGATGAATTCAATGAATTTTATGTCAAAACTGCAACCGAACTCAAAAAACGCTTTCCGCACCTGCTGATCGGCGGTCCTGCTCATTGCGGTTTCAACAGTATAGCAGGCATCCGTGAAGATATCAATCTTGAGTTTATCAAATATTGTGCAGAACATAAAGCACCGTTGGATTTTTACAGTTACCACTGTTATTCAGCAGACCCCTACGGCTGGATTCAGGAAACTCCCGCAAAAATCCGCAAGTTCCTCGATGACAATGGTTATCCCGATGCTGAAATCCATTTGAATGAATGGCATTATTTCCCCGGCGACTGGCACAGACTGCGCAATGATCCCGCATACAAAACTCACATGTACGAAGAAGAAATGAAAGGTCTTGACAGCGCGGCATATCTTACTTCTGTTATGGCATTGTGGCAGGATACACCGCTTTCTTACGGTGGTTATTACACCTGCAACAACAGCACCTGGGGTTGTTATGTCCCCGGCACAAACCGTCCGACCCCCTCATGGTACGGATTGAAAGCATTCGGCGAAATCGTCCGTTATCCCATCCGTTTGCAGGCAGAAAGCTCCGTCAAAAACATAACCGTCCTTGCCGGTGAAGATGAAAACGGCAGCAAAGCAATGCTCATTTCCGCATTCCAGACCGGAAATTACGATTACAAAATCACTCTTGATGCTGAAGTTGCACCTGAAGATTACGAAATCCGTCTGCTTGACAATTACCACAATCTGTCACTTGCAGAAGAAGCAGTTGTTGCGGGCAATACGATCACACTTTCTTCGGATTCCCATTCTGCCTGTATTCTGATAAAAATCCGTAAAAAATAATAACCTGTCTATTGACATTTATTATTTTATATGCTATCATACTCAATAGTATGTATTAACGAAAATTGCCCTGAATGAAGTGCTGTTCTCATTGAACCAAGCAAAAGACAAGTAGAATAAAATGAGAAGTTTGAGAGGAAGTACAAGCAAAATCAACAAACATGATATAATATACATTATCGGAAGTTCCCGCGCTGGCGCGGGTGCAGAGCCGCCTGAACAACGCGTGCCGCATAAAATGAGAAGTTTGAGAGGATTGAGAACAGTGGGAAGTTTGAGAAAAAGTACAGCTGACTGCACTGCAGTCAAACAAAAATCTGCGGAGCTGATGCTCCGTACAAACTGCTGTACTCTGCTCAAGTTGCGCGACAACACATCTGTCAGCTTGACTGCAGTGCAGTCACGGGCAATCT
>JAZSRU010000115.1:0-6462 GCA_045538635.1 Victivallaceae bacterium | reverse complement strand
AGGTTTTTGACCCCTTCAAGCAGCGTATCAATGAATACCGCAGATTTGCTGTTGAAATGTTCAAAAAGGATATTGATTTTTCTGCAGATGAAAATATAGAGATTGACCGCCGCTCTGCCAAACGCCCTGCCAATTCCCATGCCAGACTTGAGCTGTGGCGCAAACGGCTCAAAAATGATGTTCTGAATCTGCGTTTGTATGAAAAAATGATGGCGGAAAATCATGATTCCGGCAATAAAGAAAATGACGAAGCTAAAAAAATCCGCCAGATACGCAACCTCTGGCGCAGCAAAAGTCCGCCAGAAAAAATTCTCAATTTTCTGAAAGATGTCAACAATGATGTCAATCAGAAAAATGTTATTGATGTCCTTGATATTTATCTTACTGCGGTAGCTCAGGTTTTCGGACCGCATTCGGGATATCTTTCTCCGAAAAATGATGAGGATTTTGATATCCGTATGAGTCTTTCTCTGACCGGTATCGGCGCGACATTGACCAGCGAAGACGGACTTATCCGTATTGTGGAAATTGTTCCCGGCGGTCCTGCCGCGCTTGACGGCAGACTGAAAGTCGAGGACCGTATTATCGGCGTGGGGCAGGGCAAAGACGGCGAAATTGTCGATGTAGTCAATATGTCAGTTGCTAACGCGGTCAAACTTATCCGCGGCAAAGAGGGATCAATTGTCCGCCTCGCCATCCTCCCCGGCGATCAGGGCAAAAATGCAAAACCGCAGATAATTGAAATTGTCCGACAGAAAGTCGAATTGAAAGAGTCCGGAGCCAAAGGGAGTATCCGGACTGTAAAAAAAGGAAATGTTGAATACAAAGTCGGTATTGTTTCAATTCCAAGTTTTTATATGGATTTTGACGGTGCGTTTGCCGGAAGAAAAAATTACCGCAGCGTCAGCCGTGATGTCAATAACATTCTGCAGGATTTCAACAAAAATAAAGTCGATGCAGTTGTTGTGGATTTGCGCGGCAATGGCGGCGGCAGTTTGCTTGAAGCTATCCGGCTGGCAGGACTTTTTATTGAAAACGGTCCGGTGGTGCAGATACGCGACCGCGACGGCAGACTTGGTATCCGCAATGATGATGACAATAACTATATTGCGTACAGAGGTCCGCTGGTTGTTCTGAATAACAGAATGTCTGCCAGTGCATCGGAGATTTTTTCCGGAGCGATGCGTGATCATAACCGTGCTGTAATTGTCGGGGATAGCGGTTCATTCGGCAAGGGAACAGTGCTTGAAGTCATTAAATTGAATGACCTTTTTTCATTGATTCCGATCAATTATGATGCCGGTTCAATGCAGTATGAATCATCGGTTTTTTATCGTGTAAACGGTTCATCTGTCCAGCAGCTTGGTATCGGGGCGGATATTGTGATTCCGTCTTTGACAGAAGTAATGGAGATCGGGGAGCGTTACAGCCGCAATCATCTGCCGTGGGATGAAATTGATTCATTGAAATATAAGCCTTATTACAATAATTTTGATACTGCAGCGGCAGAATTGAAGGCGAAATCAAATGCCCGTGTAAAGGCGAATAAAATTTTTGACAATATCAAACATGAGCAGGAAATATATGAAAAATACCGTAAATCAAACCGACGCTCATTGAACGAAAATGTTCGCTACAAAGAGTATTTTGCAGAAAAGAAATTTCAGGAAGAGGCTCGCAAATCTCTCACTGATGAAAAAGGACAGAAAAAATCAGATGTTGATGCTGTTCTCAATGAAGCGATGAATATTGCCGCCGATTTTGCTGAAATATTGAAAAAATAAGATACTGTAAATAAAAAAATATGCACCTGTTAAGTTTTACCGGGTGCATATTTTTTGTTTGTGAAAAAAGTTTGGCTCTGTACTGAACATTGACTGATAAAAAAAAGAAAACAAGATAAAGAAAAAAATACTTTCGGCTCTCTTGGAATAAGTAAAGCGCGGTCAGCGCCGCAAGGACAGGAGCGAGCCGCATAAAATGAGAAGTTTGAGAGGATTGAGAATAGTGGGAAGTTTGAGAAAAAGTACAGCTGACTGCACTGCAGTCAAACAAAAATCTGCGGAGCTGATGTTCCGACCGGACTCATGTACTACACTCATTTCACGCATCAGCGCATATATCAACCCCGCCGCCCGCATTGCGGCTGTGCCGTGTAACAAAATGGGGATGGACATCCCCCAAAATCCCCAAAACTCCCAAAATTCCCACATTGCCCGCCATGTCCCAGCTGTATGCCTTACGGCTACTTGTCCCGCCATAGCCTTCGGCGACGGCGGATGCCGTGTAACTGAAAACCACACCATTTTAACAGAAAGGATAAAAAATATGAAAACAGCCTCGAAAAGACATGACATAATATTATTATGTCATGTTGTTTTCGGTTTTCTCTTTTCTCTGCTCAACGCATAAAACAATTCAGCTACCTTCTCCTGCCTAAAATTATCTCTATTCTTGAATTTTTCAAATCTCCACTTTTTTTCAGATTATTAATCAATCCGCTGCAATAACAGCTGGTCGATTACGATGGCTTCGACATCCGGATGATTACAGGGGTCCGCAAAAAAGTATGCAGCACTGCTGGTACTGATTTCATGGATTCCTGCATATTTCCAATGATATTTGCCGTCTTTGAAGTCTTCAGTTTTAGCACGGATCATAGAAGCTTTGTATCCGTCATCTCCAGCTTTTTTTGCTTTGTTTTTGACATAATATGCTGCATTAAAGAAAATCCCCGGCTTGACACTGGTAACGCCTTTTTTGGGAACCATACGGAAGCGGAGGTAAATTTTGTATTTGCCGGGACGGACTGAAGTTGTGATGTTGCGGCACTGCAAAGCCCATGACGGAGGAGTATTTACCATGCTGTAAGCCTTGCCGTCGTATGAATCCCGGTCATTGATGACAAAAGCACGTTTGGGAATCATAAGTGACCAGTCTTTGTAATTGAAAAATTCAAGATTTTTTGAATTTACATTTTTAAGGAAATCGGGAATGGTCTTTTTGTTGAGTTCATGAATACGGCTGATTTGATTTTCAATCATCGTGAATGGTGAATTGGCAAGTCCCATGCGCTGATTACCGAGACGTTTGATTTCAGCGAAAGTTTCATTTGCCATATCTTTGAGATATTGGGCAGTAAAGCCGAATTTTTCGGGTGCAGCAGCAATATCATAATCGGTCAAAAGAGCGATGCGGATGGCGAAACGTGCATCACGGATACGGTCTTTAAACTTTTCATTTTCGGCAGCTTCACAGGCTTTATCAAGCAGTTTTACACATTGAATGAGAGTTTCGCGCGGCATGAAACCGAGAGCATGGTCAAAATAGGTAACGACAGGTGGAACAACAAGAGCGTCTGAATTTTTTTGGGCGGTTTGATAGCTTTTGCTTCTGCTGAGGTAATACTCCGTGAAATAACCTTTTTTGATACGTTCAAAGATTTCATGCCCCGGAATTTTTGTATAAATCGGAGAATGATACAGTTTAATATATTCACGGACTATCGGTCCGGCTTTTTTTCCGTAATATCCGTCGGTGAATTCGACGAGCAGTTTATTGTAATCAAGCTCCGGATTCCAAAGCATACGGCTGGTGATGTAGCCTCTGAGCTGATTCAAATGTGCAAGCCCCATGGATGTACCGCTGTCTTCGATAAAGACATTAGTAACTTTGTTGTCGCGGAAAAATTTGAAGTTGGCGTCATAAGAATCCATAACCGGCATGGGAACGAGAGAATTTTTGGCATTGGTTGTGTAGTGCCAGACTGCCATTTGGTGAGAGACGTTTGCCCATGCTTTAAAATTTTCAGTAACTTCTTTATTTTCGGGATGACCGAAGGGAAAGGCAGGGTTGAGGTTCATATCGGCGTAGCGGATAATAACATTTTTGCGCGGCTTGGTGACAAGCGGCGGCAGAATAGTTGGACCGTAAGCGGAAGTTTCAACCATAATACCCGGATAAACTTTTTCGAGAGCGGCTGCAACTTCATTTACAAAGTCGATTTCCACGCCGGACATGCGTCCTTTTTCACGGGCGAGCAAAGCTTTACAGGGCTTACATTCGCAGAAAAGACCGTTGTCATCGTGAGCGACAGTAATTGCTAAAGCACCTTTATTTTTGATATAATATTTTTTTGCTTCTTCAATAAAGACTTTGCGCATTTCTTTATTGGAGAGGCAGAGCTGTGCTCGCGGGTGGCGTTTGCCGTTGATAAGCGAGTAGTATTCGGGATGAGTTTTAAAATATTTGTTTTGCGGCAGAATACGGTGAAATGTATGGGTAAATCCTGCGGAATAGTCGCCACCGCCGTATTTGGCAGTAGTGTGAGTCAAACCGGAATTCATGCGGCAGATGACAGCAAATTCAGCATCACCGCTTTTCCATTGGGCAGGCAGGTGTATCAACGGCCAGTGATACATGGCACGGCGGGTGAAAATGGGATTGTAGCGGTGATTGATACCTGACATTTTGAAATTTTTTGCGGGGGGAACGTCATACTCTTTCCATGCCCAGAAGCGGAAACCGAGAAAGTCTTCCAGATAAGTATAAACCGCATAAAGTGTTCCGCGTTTACTTTCGCCGAGAATAACGAGGTCATTGCCGACTGATTTGATAATAATTTCTTCATATTTCAAAGAAGAAAAATCTTTCAAGCCGAGCATTTTGGCAGTCAGTGGACTTTTGCCGACATAAATAGCCGGAGATTTTGCTTCTTTTTTGAGTTTAACTGCATCCTCACCTAACATCTGTTTCAGATAGATAACCAGTCTGCGTGCTGCGGTTTTTTCAGAAATGGATGTATCTTGAGAGACAACTGTTACATTTGCCAACGCCGAAAAAGCGGCAAACATAATAAATATTGCTGCTGTCAGTTTTTGCATTATATTTTTCCTTTATTTATCATTTTGTTGTTATCTCACTATTATAAAAATCATTGCTTTCAGAGTGATGCAATAGAGATACTGCCGTGCAGAAAAATAATTCAGCCTAATCAGTAAGGTCGATTTCAACAATGTGCTTTTGCAAAAATATCCCACGCTTTGCAGGCGGCAGCAGAAAAAACTTTTTAAAATTTTCCGTTTTTTTAATACAGGATGCAATTTGTTCAAAAACTGCAAACGAACATAATGCCGGCATGGTTATTTGTTTCTCCGCCGGGTAATAAAAGGCGAAGCAATACACACCGATAACTGAATTTTATACAAATTTTATAACGATTTAATTTTTTTAACGGGCCTTTCCGTCAGGAGACCAGCGATTATTTTCATTTGAAATATCCTGCAAAACACCACCGGCTTTGTAAACTTCTGTGACATAATTCATACCTGCTTTTGTTGATTTTATAGATTCAACATGACCATCAGCGCAGGCGATATTGGATGTTTTATTGTTGTTGTGAAGCGGATAAATACCATAATCATCACCTGCTTTACATTTAATGAAATAATGTTTACTTAAGTCTGAATAATTTTTTGTTTCACCGAATACAATAAATTGACTCGGATTTATGATATTTTTTATATGTTTTTGAGAATATGTTGTCATGTCGGGGACGAGGGTAAGAGTCAAGCCATAATCTCCGGCGGTACTTGCTGTGATGAAATCTTTATAAGTTTTTTTGTTTTTAGAGTTGGTCGGGCAATAAAAAATATTCACATTTTCAACAACTTTTTCCCTTGCCATAGTAGTTGGCCAACGATTTGCACTATTGGTCAGCATGGAATTTCCGTCATAAGCATCCGTATAAAAAACAAATGCCGTTCCGAGCTGTTTTAAATTTGAAACACATTTTGTAACTCTTGCACGGTCACGGGCAGAGTTCAATGCTGGCAAAAGCATACCGGCAAGAATTGCAATGATTGCAATAACTACGAGCAGTTCGATAAGTGTAAATGCTTTTTTCATAATAATTTTCTCCTTGAAAAATGTTTTATTTTTTTACTTCTGTGATAACAAAATCTTCAACTAAAATAACACCTGTGCAATTTGCATTGTAGAGGCTGATAGAGAAAGGTGCTGATGCATCAGCAGGAATTGTAAATACTTCATTTATTGCATGAGGTTCTGAGTCCGCAGGAATATCAGTTCCGATACGCAAAAGTTGTGTATTTTTCTTATTTTTGATTCCGAAAAGCACCATGCGGTGGTTGTATTTATGCTTGCTCATCGGAGGTGTTTTTGTCATATTGCATTGGAAACGGTAAGTTTTTCCGGGGATAAGCTCAAGTTTTGTTGAAGTTGAAGCGAATTTTTTTACTCCGAAACCTTTAAGTTCCTTTTCTCCGCCCCACGGCCGGGTAATGATATTTTCTTGTTCAGCGGCAAAAGTTGTTACAGCAAAGCATAAAAACATTGCGATCACAAGTAAAAATTTGAAGCAACTTCTGATAGTATACATTATCGGAAGTTGTTTAGGAAGGCGGAAAAACTTTTTTCTTGATTAAAAGAAAAAAAGATTTT
>JAZSRU010000109.1:0-7891 GCA_045538635.1 Victivallaceae bacterium | reverse complement strand
CGTGCCGATAAAAACAATTCCGGATTTTTTTTATCTCCTTAAAAATATATCCAATCTACTCTTTCTCAAACCGACCGTTTGAGAAAAGGGACAACTGCCGTTGAAAACTTGTAAAATAAGTTATGATTTTCTCCAGTCATGACTTATTATAGTTCTTCTTTTCTGCTCAAAAAATAGAAAATGGCTGTTGCTCACCTTTTTTGAGGTTTTGCAACAGCCCTTTTTTTGGCGCAATCCTCCCAATCCTCCCATCTTATCCGCGGATAAAAAAAACGGAAACCCGGGGGGAGCCGGATTTCCGTAAAAAGGAACGCGGAGCGCATTGCGCGCAGGAGGGGGAACCGCGTCCCTGTTTGGGGGGGGCATTATTTTTTGGATACGCGTTCAGCGTATTCGCCGGTACGGGTATCGATTTTTACCAGATCGCCTTCGTTGATGAAGAGCGGAACCTGAATTTCATAACCGTTGTCGATTTTTGCAGGCTTGGTAACATTAGTCGCTGTATCACCGCGGACAGCGGGTTCAGTTTCAACGATTTCTTTTTCGATGAAGGTGGGCAGAATGATTTCGATAGGCTCACCGTTGAAAAGAGTGAATTTGCAGGTTGCTTCTTCGATGAGGAAGTAGATATTGTTGCCGAGGAACTCGGGAGAAACCTGCATTTCTTCATAAGTTTCAGGATCGCTGAAAACATAGTTGTGACCGTCATTGTAGGAATAGAAAAGTTCGCGTTCTTCCAAGTCGGGTTTTTCGATTTTGTCAGTGGGGCGGTAAGTTTTTTCCATACCGGCGCCGGTAACGAGGTTCTTCATTTTGCAGCGGTAAAGAGCGGTGCCTTTGCCGGGTTTGCAAAAGTCAAATTCAGTAATGATCCACGGCTGACCGTCGATCTCGATTTTCAGACCTTTTCTCAAATCAGATGCGCTGAACATAGTTATTTTTCTCCTGTAAAAATTTTGAGTAATTCCATAATATACACCACTTTCCGCATTTTTCAAGTCTTGAAACAAAAAGACATTCAAAAGTTGACATTTATGCTGTATTCAAAGATATTTTTCCGCAAAAATGCAAAAAAACAAAGGAGGTCTTTTATGATCAGCGAATTCCGCAGTATTTATTTCCGCCACATCCTCGATGCAGACGGTACGATCAACGCAGAAAGCTTTTTTATCGCAAGAAGCGATGCCGCAACCGGCGGCGAAGCACGGAAAGATGCCCTTGCATGGGCAGGGGAAACCGGCAAAAAAATGAAAGTTCCGGGAAACGGTCAAAATTCTTTTGCAGAACATCCAGATCTCATTCTTGATGCAGTCGAACTGAAAGAAACCGATAACGAATTTATTTTTGAAATCAAACTTTCCGGCACTCCTGCACAAAATACATGGACTTTGCTGCCCGGCAGCGAAACCACCGAAAAAAACGGTGAAACGATACACAAATGCACCTATTCCTTCAGAGGCGAAACTCCACCGTCGGCGCCGCATCCCAGAGAACTTATATCCGATACAGACGGCACGATTTTTCTCTGCACCTCAAGTACGCTAAAAGATTGCGGCAATCAGCATTTCACTCTCTCTTTGACTTGCAAAAGCTGCGGCAGCAAAGATCTGCCCGGCAATGTCATCAAATGGGAAGATTTTTTCAAAAACAATATTTTTTACCGCAAAGCCACTTTTTTCTGGGACAATGAAACTTACAACCGCAAAATTGCTGAATTGCGATTTTTTGACCCGGCATACACTTTGGAATGGGCCGATGAAAATTATGTTCTGGAAAAAATGGAAACTGCCGATTCTGATAAATTCGGCAGAATTATTGAGCTTACTGCTCTGAAAATCGAAAATAAACTCATCTCCCTCGAACAATACGGAGATGAAAACGGACAAAAAGCCAAAGCAGTATATTTTATACGCAAAAATGATTACTCCTCTTTCAAAAATCTGATTGGCACACAGCCGTCATTTATCAGCGGCAGTTTCGTCATAACCTCCGTCAATATCAAGGATATAAATCCGGCAGCAGGTGAAATCACAATTCATGCACAGCAAACCGGAAATAATATCAGACTTGACAATGTCAAATCAACAGCGGATAAATCAGGAATCAACTTCAAAGAAACAGAATTTTTCACTGCCGATGCCGATTCTTTCCGCTGCAGTCTGCAGCTGTACAGTCCTGCTGAATGGGCGGGCAAAAACTATTATCTGGAAGCATTTGAAGAGAAAAAAACAAATGCCGGAAGCATTTTCAAATTGAAAGCCAGAGAAATTCATACCCGGATGCTCTCCATGTCGCAAAAAGAAAAATTCAACGGCTTCGCAATTTCCGGAACCTGCTGCAGAGAAGTGATTTACCAAAGTATCTGGCAGGCTCATGCTGATAACATCAATGATTTCAAAGAACTCACCGGCACGAGCGCATCATGGTGCAATGACGATAATATCATCACTGAAGTCATCCCCGAAAAAATCTCCCCCGTTGAATACCGTATAAAAATTGAGGCTCAGCGGCGCTCAAATCCCGCTCTGCATGATTTTTACGATAATGACAATTATGAATTTCTCGGCAACCGTGTCGATATTGACTGTGAACTTGTTGATTACCGTTTCTCTGCCAGAGAATGCGGTTATTATCTGCACAGCAGCGGGCTGTACGATCTGCTGCCGGAATGGGACCCCATGCAGGAATGTCCGCTGATTACCGATATCGCCCTGCCCCTGCGCTTCGCCAACACCACACAGAAAATACTCCGCATCAGCGAAACAATTTACAAACGCGGCAGTATGACCCGCAACATCAACGATATGATCGAATGGGGACAAAACAGAATTTTCAACGGCTCTGTCGGAGATTTCCGCGGCTCATACCTTAAAAACGACCTTTTTGCCAAAGAAACATACGATAATCACGGTGTACAATGGAGCAAAATAACCAGAGTTTATGATCTCGCTCCGGCCAATACCCAATGGAATCCGTATTACTTCAAAGAATTTGACATCTGAAAAAGAGAAAGCCGGAAAAAACTGCTGCAGAATATTTGTTTTGCGGCAGTTTTTTTATTTTTGTATGCAGCAGTACTGATAAACTGATATCTGCCTCAAACAAAAAATCATGACTTTTTGCAAAAAAAACTTGATATTACAGCAAGCGGCGGTATATTTAAGTAATTATGCTTTAATTTATTAATACAAGGAGTTTATTATGAATATCGAATGGGACAAACTCGGTTTTGAATTCATGCCGACAAAATCAAACATCCGCTTCACCTATGCCGACGGCAAATGGGGCGAAGCAAGACTTTGCAACTCTTATGAAATCTCTATGAGCGTAGCCGCCAACTGTCTGCATTACGGACAGGCGATTTTTGAAGGTTTGAAAGCTTTCCGCGGCAAAGACGGCAAGGTCCGCATCTTCCGCCCCGACGAAAATGCACAGCGTCTCAACAGCTCATGCCGCCGCCTCTGCATGCCGGAATTCCCTGTCGAAAAATTCATTGAAGCAGTCAAAACTCTCCTCGCTGACAATATTGATTACATCCCCCCCTACGGCACCGGCGGTTCAATTTATATCCGTCCCGTAATGTTCGGCACCACACCGCAAATCGGCGTTGCCGCCAGCAAAGAATATGAACTCGTCATTATGGCTATGCCCGCAGGTCCCTATTACAAAGGCGGCTTCAAACCCGTTGACGCCATGGCTGTCGAAGGCTTCGACCGTGCAGCCCCCAACGGATGCGGAACTATCAAATGCGCCGGCAACTATGCTGCAAGTTTGCTCCCCGCAAAAATCGCAAAGGAAAAACATTGCCCCGTTCCGCTGTTCCTCGATCCCAAGACCAATGAATTCATTGACGAATTCGGCACCAGCAACTTCCTCGCAATCACCAAAGACGGCAAATACGTTACCCCCGCCTCATCTTCAATCCTGCCCAGCATCACCAACAAGAGTCTGATGCAGATCGCAGAAGATATCGGCATGACAGTTGAACGCCGCCCGATCCACATTTCAGAACTTGCTGAATTTGCCGAAGTCGCAGCTTGCGGTACTGCTGTCGTCATCACACCCGTCGGCAGAATTTTCGTCGGCGACAAAGTCTTTGAATATTCAAAAGAAGTCGGCGCAAACCTGCAGAAACTTTATGATACCATCACCGGCATCCAGTACGGCGAAATCGAAGATAAGCACAACTGGACAGTCATCCTCTGATAAACGGAGCAGCAAAAATGGAAATCTTCAGAAAAACAGCCGACATGCAGGCTTTTGCAAAAAAAATGCAGCGCGAAGGCAAAAAAATCGCCCTCGTCCCGACTATGGGATA
The DNA here is from genome assembly GCA_045538635.1 of Victivallaceae bacterium. Classification (GTDB taxonomy): domain Bacteria; phylum Verrucomicrobiota; class Lentisphaeria; order Victivallales; family Victivallaceae; genus RGIG5270. The sequence goes on along the minus strand of JAZSRU010000109.1, from coordinate 3,573 downwards.
TCTGCATGAAGGCCATCTCTCACTCATAGATATTGCATGCAAAAATGCCGATATTGTCATCGTCAGCATTTTCGTAAATCCTACCCAGTTCGGCCCAACCGAAGATCTGGATAAATATCCGCGTGATTTCCAGCGTGACAAAGATTTGTGCGAAGTGCGCGGCGCATCAGCAATTTTCGCTCCTGAACCGTCAGAAATGTATTGTCCTGACAGGAGCATTTGGGTCGATGAAGAAAAACTTTCAAAAAAACTTTGCGGCAAAAGCCGTCCCATCCACTTCAGAGGTGTCTGTACTGTCGTCAGCAAACTTTTCAACATCTGCCTCCCAGATGTGGCAGTTTTCGGTCAGAAAGATGCACAGCAGGCGCTTATCATCAAACGCATGGTGCGCGATTTGAATTTCCCGGTTGAAATCATTGTCGCGCCGCTCATTCGCGAGGCAAGCGGATTGGCACTCAGCTCACGCAACAAATATTTGAGCGAAGAACAGAAAAAAGATGCTCTTTCCCTCTCACGCACTCTCTCCATAGCAAAGGAGATCATTGAAAAAGAAAAACTCAACGGCTGCGCCAAAGCCGTTCAAACCATGCGCGATGAAATCACCCGCTGCAATGGCGACATCGATTATATCGAATGCCTCGATTCCAATACATTGGAGGAACCGACCGCAGAAACAGAAGAATTGCTGATCGCTCTCGCCGTCAAATTCGGGACCACGCGCCTGATAGATAACATTTTGATCGGAGTAAAATAATGATTCGACTGGACAGTTCAGCAAAAGATTTTGCAGCAAAAGTACAACCGTTGTACTCCCGCCCCGGATATCCGCCTGAAATCGAAGTTCAGGTGGCAAAAATCCTCGATGATGTCCGCAGCAAAGGTGATGCAGCTCTCGTGGAATACGCTTTGAAATTCGACAAAGTACAGCTCTCTCCGGAACAATTCAAAGTTACCGAAGAGGAAATAAAAGAAGCTGCAAAACTCGTTTCCCGCAAAGACAAAACTGCTATCAATACAGCTTTGAAAAATATTCAGACATTCTCCCGTGAACGACTGCCGAAAAACTGGAGTTTTTCACCGCGTCCGGGGGTCATGCTCGGTGAAAAATTCACCCCGATGGAACGCGTCGGAGTTTATATCCCCGGCGGCACAGCACCGCTGGTTTCAACCGTTATCCACACCGCCGGCATCGCTGCCGCAGCCGGAGTCAAAAATATTATCGCAGTCACCCCGCCGAACCGTGAAGGCAAAGTTCATCCCGCAGTTCTCTACGCAATGAAAAAAGCCGGAGTAACCGAAATTTACCGCCTTGGCGGAGTTTACGGCATCGCCGCCCTCGCCTGCGGAACTGAAACTATTCAGAAAGTTGAAAAAATCGTAGGCCCCGGCAATGCTTATGTTACTGCCGCCAAAAAGCTTGTTTACGGTCAGGTTGCCATTGATATGGTAGCAGGTCCCTCTGAAATCCTCATCGTTGCGGACAAAAGCGCAAATCCCGATTTCGTCGCCGCAGATATCCTCTCCCAGGCAGAACACGGCAGCGGCTTGGAACAGGCAGTTCTCGTTACCACCGACAAGCGGATGCTCAAAAAAGTCGAAGATGCCGTAAATGAACAGAAAAAATCACTTCCAAGAATCGAAACTGTCGAAAAAGTTCTGGAAAAAGGCTGCTTCCTCATCCTTGCCAAAGATATGGATGACGCCTGCAAAATAGCATCAACTTACGCTCCCGAACACCTCGAACTCATGTGCAGTGAACCGGAGAAAGCCGCAAAAAAAATCACCGCCGCCGGAGCAATTTTCATGGGACAGTGGACTCCCGAACCTGCCGGCGATTTCTGTGCAGGTCCGAGCCATGTGCTGCCGACAGCAGGCAGTGCCAAATTCTTCAGCGGTCTGACTGTTGACGGATTCTTCCGCAGAAGCTCACTTGTCAAATACAGTGAACGCGCAATTCAGCGGGAAATCCCGGTCATCGAAGCATTTGCCCGCATGGAAACTTTGAGCGCACACGGCAGAAGCGGCAGCATCAGACGCAAGGGAGATAAAAAATGAGTACTCCTTACAAATCATATTTCCGCCCCGAAATAGATGCAATGCAGGGCTATGTCCCCGGTGAACAGCCGAAAATGCAGCAGCTTATAAAACTCAATACCAACGAAAACCCCTACCCCCCGTCAAACAAAGTGATTCAGGCATTGCAGGAATTGGATTTGAACCGTTTGCGCCTGTATCCCGACCCGCTGGCGGATGAGTTGTGCGAAATGATAGCCGCCCGCTGGGGCTTAACCCGCAACATGGTGATTGCGGCAAACGGTTCAGATGATCTGCTGACAATGGTTTTCCGCGCATTTACCTCGGAAAATCTGCCGGTAAGTTTTCTTGACCCGACATACAGTTTGTACAAAATTCTGGCTCAAATGCAGCACGCCAGAACCATAAAAATCGCGCTCGAGGGCAACAATTTTGAAATGCCGTCAAACATTCTGGAACAGGCAAAGGAGGCCAATTTGCTGATCATTACCCGTCCGAATGCTCCGACCGGCAACAGTTTTGCCAAATCTTTTATGCGTGAGATTTGCGAAAAATTCGACGGAGTGGTACTGATAGATGAAGCATATGCAGACTTTGCAGAAGACAACTGCATCGATCTGGTCAAAGAATACAGCAATGTAATTGTATCCCGCACATTTTCAAAGAGTTACTCACTTGCAGGCATGCGTCTTGGTTATGCAGTCGGAGATGCAAGATTGATAGACGGCTTGTACAAGCTCAAAGATTCGTATAATGTTGACCTCGTGGCACAAACAGCGGCAAAGGCAGCATTTGCAGATGAAGAAAACTTGCAGAAAAATTGTCAGGCGATCAAAGAAACGCGTGAAATGATGTGTAAAGCATTGCAGGAAATGAAGTTCCGTATAGTTCCGAGTGAAACGAACTTTCTGTTTGCCGCACCGCCTGACAACGATGGAGAGGGATATTTCAAAGCGTTGCGTGATGAAGCGATCATCGTCCGTTATTTTCCCGGTGAAAGAACCGGACAGTACGTCAGAATCACAATCGGACTTCCTGAAGAAATGGAAAAAGTGCTGAAAGTAACAAAAAAACGCTATTTTTCTTAAAATCCAGCTTGACAAAAAGAAAAAAGCTGATATATTAAGTTTCATTGAAAATCAGAAATGACTTCAATAAACGCAAAATGCACCCATAGCTCAATTGGATAGAGCGTCTGGCTACGGACCAGAAGGTTAGGGGTTCAAATCCCTTTGGGTGTACCATTTAAATATCCAATCCGCAAGAGTATATAACTCCTGCGGATTTTTTGATTGCCATTCTTCCGAATTCTATCAAATTCATACCTTCCAAACAGAAAATGCCACATTTCTGCCACACAAAAATCATCTGTTCTGCTGTACAAAAAAATGAATTTTTTGGTATTGTCCGGAATTTTGTGAAAATGTCAGATGAGAGAAAGCGGGGGCGGTTTATCCTATGTTTTTTGCCGGACGGATCTTTCGATACAATCGGTACATTTTGCAAGAAATTCAAGATGGTAGCCGTCGCAGTTCAATT
>JAZSRU010000017.1:0-5537 GCA_045538635.1 Victivallaceae bacterium | reverse complement strand
GTATTGAGAACGATTGAGAATATTGCGAGGCGTGAACAAACCTCCCAAAACATCCCACAGAACCTTAACCCTAACAGAAAGGATAAAAAATATGAAAACAACCTCAAAAAAACATGAAAGAATGTATATTATCGGAAGTTTCTATATACTATAGCACATATTTTTAAAAATGCATATGATAATTTGCGAAAAAAACAGTATTATCTGCTAAATTGTTTAGGATAAAAATGCAACGTACAAGTTGAATTCAAACTGTACGCTGCATTGCAAATATTTATTATTTATTGTTTATTACAATTATCAGGGGCAATCTATGCCGACCTGTTTTCTGACATTGTGGCCGTGGTCGGAGAATGCGGAAAAAAGCACAAGACAACTGAGAGCAACAAGTGTCAGCAGCACGAGCATGATAACATATTCGACCAGGACCTGACCTTTTTGTGCTTTTTTAATGTTGATATTTTTCCGCATGAAAAAGTTTTCCTGTCAGTTGCGTTGAGCAATGATGTCGTTGTTTTCGTTGAGGACGATGACGCGCGGCTTGTGGGTTTCGCACTCTTTTTCATCAAAAATCGAGAATGCCATTATCGTAACGACATCACCGACTTTGCCGAGATGAGCCGCGGGGCCGTTCAAACAGAATCTTCTGGAGCCTGCAGCACCGGGGATGGCATAAGTTTCGAGGCGTGAGCCGTTATTACGGTTGACAACGAGAATTTTCTCATATGGGAGAATTTTTGCCGCCTTGAGATAATCGGGGTCGATTTCCAGACTGCCTTCGTAATTGATTTCGCAATGAGTGAGTCTGGCGGTATGGATTTTTCCTGAAAGTAATTGTTTCTGCATAGTTGGATTCCTTTGTGTTTTCTATAATATACCTTTTTATCGAAAAAAATCAATGGTAAAAATTGAATGAAAACAGTTTTTATTGATTGTTTTTTTTAACATTTACTTGACAGAATGGGATTTTGAGAGTAAATTATATGTAATTAAGTTTAATAGCAAGGAGTTATTATGAGCAACAATTACAGTTTCCGCAGTTTGGTCGATGAAATCGGTAAAGCTCCCGAAGAATTCACCAAAAAAGACATTATCAAATTCATCCGTGACAATGAGATCCGTCACATCAATTTTCAATATCCCGCCGGGGACGGCAGACTCAAGACTTTGAATTTTGTCATCAATGACGGCGCTTATCTGGAGGAAATCCTTTCCTGCGGTGAACGCGTTGACGGTTCAAGTCTGTTCCCCTTCATTGAAGCAAATAACAGTGACTTGTATGTTGTTCCCAAGTTCCGTACAGCTTATATGGATCCTTTCTGCGAACTTCCCACCATGAATTTCCTCTGCTCCTTTTTCAACAAAGACGGCAATCCTCTGGAAAGTTCTCCTGAATATACTTTGCACAAGGCATGTGAAGCTTTCCAAAAGACTACCGGTATGGAATTTCAGGCAATGGGCGAATTGGAATATTATGTTATCGCCGATGATGATGAAGCATACCCCGCAGTTGACCAGAAAGGTTATCATGAATCTGCTCCCTATGCAAAATTCGGTGAATTCCGTCAGCTTTGCATGAACTACATCGCCCGTACCGGCGGTTTGATCAAATACGGTCACTCTGAAGTCGGAAACTTTGCTCTTGATGGCAAGATTTACGAACAGAATGAAATCGAATTTCTGCCCGTAAATGCCGAAGCTGCCGCAGAACAGCTCACTATCGCAAAATGGATCATCCGCAACCTCGCATATCAGGAAGGATTGGATGTTACTTTCGCTCCCAAAATCACCGTCGGCAAAGCCGGTTCCGGTCTGCATGTCCATTTCCGTATCATGAAAGACGGATTCAATCAGATGTTGAAAGACGGAGTTCTTTCTGATGATGCCAAACGCGCGATTGCCGGTATGATGACTCTGGCTCCCTCAATTACTGCTTTCGGCAACACCAATCCGACTTCATATTTCCGTCTGGTCCCGCATCAGGAAGCTCCGACCAATGTCTGCTGGGGCGATCGCAACCGTTCCGTCCTTGTCCGTGTACCCCTCGGCTGGACAGCTAAAAAAGACCTTTGCAGTCAGGCCAATCCCGGAGAACCTTCTGCATCTTATGATACCACTCAGAAACAGACTGTTGAAATGCGTTCACCCGATGGTTCTGCCAATGTCTATCTGTTGATTGCCGGTCTTGCAGTTGCTGCCCGTCATGGTTTTGAAATGGCAGATTCTCTGGATGTCGCTGCTAAAACTTATGTCAATGTTAATATTCACAAAGCTGAAAATGCAGATATTCTTAATACTTTGAGTGTATTGCCTGACAGCTGCGCAGCATCTGCTGAATGTTTGGAAAAACAGCGTGCTATTTACGAAAAAGACGGTGTTTTTGCATCAGCCATGATCGACGGTATCATTGCCGGTCTGAAGAAATTTAATGACCGTACTCTCCGTCAGGATATCGGCGGTGATCAGGCCAAAATCCTCGCTTTGGTTGAAGAATATTTCCATTGCGGTTAATAAATCAGAAAATCAAAAAGGACTGTCGCAAATAAGTGACAGTCCTTTTTTTATTCAACAGTAATTTTTGTATTCTGTTGATTTTTATTTTTGTAAACATTGAATGATAATTTGAAAAAAAATGAGGGGGTTGGTGTATAGTGAATTGCGACAGCAATGAACGGGGTGTTTCACCCCGCATAGTGCCGAAAAACAGACTGACACCACACAGGTGCTGACACTTACGCGCCGGCGTTACAAAACGGGGATTGGCATCCCCTTGCAATAAAAAATCAGTCTATGTTTAGTTCACAGCCGATTTTTATATACAGGATTTTATTTTACTCTGAAGTCGTAGAAGCGGTTTACGCCCTCGCAGGCGATCAGACCGACATGATATTGAGTGGTGGTAAATTCCTGCGGCATGGCACACCCGAACTCTTTACCGTTACACTTTATTATCATTTGCGGACCTTTGCGGGTATAATAAAGAGTAACTTGCAAATCATAAACAGTTTTCTTTTTGAATTCCGAGTTCATGTATGCCAGCTTGTACCATGATGGTTTGCCGTCTTTGTAACGATGATGCCAGACATTTATGCCCTGATAAAAAAGTACAATTTCATAATGGTCGCGCAATTCCGGATATTTGCCGTCTGCACTCGTGCCGAGTTCCGGAGCAATGACGATCAATGGAGCCATGAGATGATCGAAACTCATTTTTGAGGAAATTGTTATACTGCCTCTGAACTTGTTTTTTGTCAAAAGCGCACAATATGCATCGGGACTGCCGAGCAGGGCATTTTCAGATAATCCTGCCGGAACTTTGTTGACGATGTGATCATCATTCTGAATTATTGCACCGTTCATGTCAAAACGCGGACTTTTAACGAATTGAAACAGATTCTGATCCCATTTGCCGCGCGCAAATGAAACATCCAGCTGCGGAGCTGCGGCAAGCGTGATATAGATAAAAGAGAAAAAACAGTATATCAGAAATTTCTTCATAATAAATTCCTTTTTTAATCACAGACTTTTGATATAATCAGTATAACCTGATGCATCCAGAAGTTCTTTGCGGCGGACAAAATCATGCCATGCCTTGTTGTCAGGTGCGCTCCATGCACATTCGCTGTATGCAAAAATGCGCGGGAACAGTTTGGCAAGAACTCTGTGCTGCGGCACGGTTTCCGTCCAGAGGCAGGCTTCAGTTCCAAGTGTGCCGTCTTTAACTTTTTCCGGCCAGATTATATACGGATCGGTCATATAAACGCCTTTTTCAGAGAGTTCAAACATCCATGTTTCCCACGGTTCATCCAGATTGGCGGGATAGTCAAAATACAATGAATTATGAACAGAATAAACTGTTTTGTTGCCGTGGGGAATGACTTTCAGAGGTTCGCGGATATCCAGCCATATTTGAATAATCGTTTCAGGTGGATAAATCTGTCCGGAGCAAGTCCCCCAAATCATTGGAGTACGGCCTTTGCTGATAATAAATTCAGCAAGTTCGGTCATAAATGAATTTTCAAGTTCTCTGGTGTTTTTCAGATTTTTTTTCTTCATTGCATTGAGGCATTCCGGACATTTGTCCCAGTGGTCGGTTACAGCCTCATCGCCGCCGATGTGTATGATGGGTGAATCAGGAAAGATTTCCATAAGTTCAGCAAAAATATTTTTGATGAATTTCATTGTTTCCGGATTGCCGATACAGAATTCCTCTGCGGGATTGGCTGGATCACAATTGTACTCCGGATAATTGGCAAGGATGAGTTGAGAGTGACCGGGGACATCCACTTCTGGTACGATGCGGATGCCGAGTTCAGCGGCAAATTGATTGATTTCACGCAAATCATCAGCGGTATAATTTCCGAGAGACCAGCAGCCTTTGCCGGTTATTTTGGAGGCGTGCCGGCTGGGGTAACGCCACCCTTGACTGTCCACAATATGCCAGTGGAAACTGTTTATTCTGAAACAGGAAAGTATTTTCAGGAATTTTTTAATAAAATCTTTATCTTGAAAGTGCCGTGCGCTGTCCAGCATGAATCCGCGCCATTTGAAACGGGGGGCATCTGATATTTCCGCACAGTCAAGAGTATCATCCATAAGTCCTCTGATTGACGCACAGAAAAGAATTTGAGCGAGAGCATAAACTGCGTAGGATGCGCCGTTTTTTTCTCCTGCACAGACCGTTATGCCGTTCGGAGTGATGTTCATTTTCCAGGCGCCGTCTGCCAGCGAGGCATCATAAGAAAAAGTAATATCAGCATTTGTTTCTGTATATGCAACATTCATGCCGATGGTTGAAAAAAGCTTTTCAAGGTCGGATTTCAAATTTATGAATTTGCTGTGAACAGAAAATGAAGATAATTTGTTCAGCGGCAGCTTGCCCTCAATTTTTTTCAGTTCAGATGGAACGGGAATGAGAATTTCAGCGGTGTGGGGATTCATAATAATCTTTCTGCGGTTATGTTTAAAGTTCAAGGTCGGCAACAACCGCGTAATGGTCGCTGGCAGTGCAGTCATCGCCGCGGAAAAAGTTTTCACATTTGACAGCTGATTGCGGAGATGCCGCAATGTAATCTATCTGGACCCAGCCGAATTTAGAAGATTTTGCAGTCGGCTTGTCGCATCTTCCGTCATTGAAAATATCAAATTTTTTCCGCAGACAATTGATTGAATCATCCTGCGGCTGGGAGTTCAGATCTCCGGCAAGTATTGCCGGATACAGTGATTTTTCGTCAAGATAACGGAAAATTGTTTGCAATTGTTCGACACGGGCGGCACTGTCACCGTCAAACTCTCCCTGAAAGGACAAGTGGGTGCTGATCATATAAAAGGGAACCGGTGCGGCAATTTTGGTTATGACTGCCGCTCTCGGTTCAATTCCGTCCGGAACAGGAAGCATCAGAGATGCGATATGTTCGATCGGATATTTTGAGAGGACAGCTACTCCGTAATAACCGTCACAGCCGGGAAAATAATCCGCATAATCAAGTGCTTTGGCAAAAGCGTATTTCATGCCGAGGTATTCTGCAACTGCGGCG
>JAZSRU010000052.1:0-2403 GCA_045538635.1 Victivallaceae bacterium | reverse complement strand
ATGACTCTTTCCATTGGAATAATTATAAGCTGGATCATCCAAATTGCAAATTGAAAAAATCAGGGCGAATAATGATTATCAAATGCAATATCTGTCACCGGGAAACGGAACAAACTCTTGTAAAGCAGAAACATTATGCGTACAGCATGTTGTGTCCGGAGTGCCTGTTCCTTGCCAAACAGCAGAAACAGCCAGCCGGACCGGAAAAGATGATTCTGCGGATACTGCATGAACATCTCATAAAACACAAAGTTGTTACAGAAAAAAAGTTTTCGGTTTGGAAAACTATGCCGGATTTCCGGGATAAAAAATGTCCCGCCTTTTGGACAGAAAGTATTTTCGGTGATTTTCTTAAACGCCAATATCAGGTGAGTTATCTGATGAAAGAAAATATTGAAATCGCGGAAAAATTCGGAGCGGCTCTACGCAATGCTTTTGATGAAAAGCTGGGGAGTTCCAATCTTTTTGAATTTGATTCAAAGCATTTGTCTTTTTCGGTAACGTCTGTTTTTCCAATCGAGCGTGATGAAAAAATCCCCGGCTTGGTTCAATATGTCTGCATGGTGGAATTTTGACAGGAGAACTGAAAGAGATGAAAAATTCAAGACTGCGTGAAAAAATCTTTCATTTTCTTCCATTCTGGATTTTCGGTATTGCTTTTTTGGTGAAAATCGTTCTTCTGTTGGCAGAGTTTTCTTTGACTTTTGCTGAAAACAAAAAACTGCTCTATGATTTTCAGGATTCGTGGATGGGACGGGATGAACTGCCCGGAGTGATCTTTTTACTCTCTTTTATTTTGTCCTTTATCTGGATGTTTTTGATTTTCTTTTTACGGCGCAAAAAAGAGTTGACTGACCGCTGGTGCTGTGCTATCGGATTTTTTCTTTTCCCAATAATAATGTGTTTCATTATAAATTTACTGCCGCACCGACCGAATAAATTCCGCAGGGAATTCATTTCACGCGTTGGTTGTACTGCAAATATGAAACAATTAGGCTATGTTCTGACAATGTATGCTCACGATAATAACGGTTTTTATCCGGATAATCTGGAAACGATTTCAAATTATCGTGAATCAGGTCACGGATTTTTCAGCTGTCCGACGGTGAAGAAAAAAGAAGGTTTTTCTGATTATATTTACTTTGGAAAAGGCAAAAAAGTCACCGCCCCGCCTTTTGTACTTTTGGAAGATAAAACAGAAAATCATCGCGGCAATTTCAAAAATCGCCTGATGTCGGATAATGTAGTAATACCATCAAAAAAGATCGAGTAAATGCAGAAGGTTTTTCTATGAAACGGATTTTTTTATTGGCAGGCGCGATCGGCTGGGGCGTTTCCATATTGGGAGTGCTTCTGCCGTGCAGCGTTATGGATATTGTTTTGCAGAATATGGGAGCGGCATCTCCAATAACAGATGAGCAAGTGCAATACTGGTTCCGAATGGCAACAGGGGCATGGAGCATAATCGGCTTTCTGTATTTGATTGTTTTGCTGAAACCGCAGAAATATAATAACCTCATTCCGTTGCTTGCCTGGGGAACTGTTTTTGAAGGTATTGTCTTGCTGATTCACGGTTTATATTTGAATTTGCCAATATTCCCCTTTGCCGGAGATGTGGGCTTCTGCCTGATCGTGGGCGGCGGACTGTTGTTGAGCAATAGGGGAAATCCCTAATGAGTACGTTTGTTATTATCCTTATTATTCTTATTATTGTAATCATTGACATTGCCACTGTCAGAGGCGGAAAGATGAATTATCCTTTGCTGAAAAATCGCTCATCTGATATAAAATCATGGAGGTTTGATGATATTGATGTAACGATTACGGCGGCTTATCTGGAAGTTATTGCCGGAGCTTTTTTTCTTGAAGATGTTTTTAAACTGCAGCCGACAGATTCGCTTGAAAATTTGTATCGGTCTTATTACAAAAAAAATATCCTCGGCGTGGACGACATGGAATTAGAGCTGTGTGCTATAAATTACGAAAAACTTTGTCAGACTGCCGATATTGAATTTACATATCAGTCTTCAATATATGATCAGCTGAAAAAAATTGCAGAATACCGCAACAATCAGCCCGTCACTGCCGATGAAGCCGCTTGTCTCGGTATCAAAATGATTTTCCTGCCATTATTGAAAGCTACTGCCTCTATTAAAGGAGATAACAAATGAAAACGCTTTTTACGATTATCACGTTATGTACTGTTTTTTCTGCTTCTGCAGCAGTTGACTGCCAGATGCTTTTGCCGGAGAAAGAACAAAAAGAGATTCTTTCCTTACGCCGGTATCCGCAAAGCACCAAACTCCGTCTTTCGGCTGCGGCAATCAAAGACGGTTATGCGGCTCTTGATAAAAAAGATTTAGATAATGCTATGCGGGAATTCAACCGGGCGTGGCGGTTCAA
>JAZSRU010000145.1:0-7320 GCA_045538635.1 Victivallaceae bacterium | reverse complement strand
TGATGATGTTTGCGGCGCAGGGAACAAGTCCGATTGACTTTATCAACAATCCGCATGTTGCATCAGAAGTGGTCAAAACTCTGGTCGGCAGTTTCGGTTTGGTATTGGTTGCACCATTTACCGCGCTCACCGGCGCGCTGATTTTTGCTGAAAAATAAATATTGCAGCTTTGTATTTTTGTTGTTTTTGGCTGAAAATAAACTGTCTTTGCCGTGAAAAATATATTACATTGGTGTAAGTTGTTTATTTTTAATGTTTTATAGATACATATCTTTATTTTCTCCGCCGCGGCATTGTTGCCGCGGTGATTTTTTTTGTCTTTTTTTAAAAAAAATCACAGTTTTTTTATTTTTTTATTTGATTTTGGAAAAAAATGGAATATATTGGAATAAATTGGAATATTATGGAGAGATTGTGTCATGCTTCCATTCTGCGGTGAAGAAAAGTGTACTGTTGATGCCAACGGCCGTTTAAAATTGCCGTTGCAGTTCATCGACTCTTTTTTTCAGCAGGATCAGTCGGGTGAAATAATTCTTCATTGTCTGGATGAGGGGGCTTTGGCTCTTTATCCGGTACAGACATTCCGGGAGATGCGGTGCAGGGAGTTGCAGCAGCAGGACAGAATCGCCAACAGTCTGCTTATGCGCCGCAATCTGCGCCGATTCGGTGCGATGAGCTGTTCTGCAGCCATCACTCATCAGGGCAGAATCACTATCCCTGAAAGTTACCGGGCCAGATGTGAACTTGCAGTCAGCAGTTCAGTCATGGTGGTTGGTATAGAAATCGGAGTCGAAATCTGGAATGTTGAACGCTGGACAAAAGAACTCGAAGATATCGCTTCATATGAAAAATTAAGGGCGCAGGCCGAAATCAATTCAAGCATAGAAAGGGGATCAATATCATGAATTCAAAATTCATAAAATTATCATTTGTTCTGTTGTTCTCCGCCGGACTTGTTTTGCTTTTGGGATCAATGCCCATCTCTGAACCGGCAGAACCGCTCCCGTCTGAAAAAGAGTTGAAAAAACTCGAAGATGCCGTCGAAACATATCTCAATCTGGATATTTCCGGCATTAAACAAAAAAATCCGCAGATTTTATTGGAATTTTCAGTTGAATAACTGCTTTTATGTATTATATTACTGTTGGATATGAACAGTGGGCAATCGCTCCGTTTTTTGAACGGTGAGGAAAGTCCGGACTGCACAGAGCAGAAAGTCCCTCTTAACGGAAGGATACGGCGGACCATATGCCGCCGGAAGGAAAGTGCAACAGAAAGCAAACCGCCGGATTTATCCGGTAAGGGTGAAAGGGTGAGGTAAAAGCTCACCGGGCTGTCCGTGAAAACGGCGCCGCATGGCAAACCCCTTTCGCAGCAAGACCAAATAGGAAGCGAGTTGCTGCTCGTAACGTTTGAGCTTCGGGTTCTGGTCGCACAGACAGATGATTGCCGTCCGTTTTTACGGATACAGAATCCGGCTTACAGCTGTCCATATCTTTTTTGAAATGAGCAGAAAAAGACAGTTATACAGGCAGGAAATGTGAAATGAAAATTGCGATTATGAGTGATATTCACTCCAATATTGAGGCCCTCGATACAGTATTGGCAAAATGCAGAGAACTCGAAATCGACAACTTCGCTGTTCTCGGAGATATCGTTGGATACAATGCTGATCCGGCGTTATGCATTCAGAGAATAAGGGAACTCAATGTGCTCGGCAGAGTCAGAGGTAATCATGATGAATATGCCGGCAATGTTGAAACCGGGATCGAAGGTTTTAATGACAATGCCAAAAAGGCAGTTCTCTGGACCGCTGAACAGCTTTCAGATGAAGATAAAGAGTATCTCATGTCTGCTCCGTACCGTGTCAATCTGCCTCAACACTCAATGACTCTTGTTCATGCCACTTTGGACAGTCCCGGCAAATGGGGATATATTTTTGATACTCATCATGCACTGGATAATTTCAATTACCAATATACGCAGGTTGGGTTCTGCGGTCATTCACATTATCCTATCGCTTTTGAAAAGAAAAATGTTATATTCGGTGGAAAAAATATCGAGGAAATTCATGAGTGGCGCGCTATCAGCCTGCCGGAAAATACAGATTATTCAGCAGAGGCGTCTGTGACTGTGGAACTCAAACCTGACCGTAAGTATCTTTTTAATGTCGGCAGTATAGGGCAGCCCAGAAATCATGACCCCCGCAGTTCATTTGCTGTTTTTGATACAGAAGCCGGACGCATTACCCGCTATTGTCTGCCGTATGATATTGCTGCCGCACAGGAAAAAATTATTGATGCCGGACTGCCGCGCCGTCTGGCAGAGCGCCTTTATATCGGAAATTAATAATATACCCCGGAGGGAGGTTTTATGCGCAGTTTGAAGGTATTGTTTTTGGTGATTTGCTGTATGACGGTCAGTCCTCTCCTTGCCAATCTGGCAATGCGATTGACTCCGAATCAGTCAACATATATGCAGTACGAGCCGGTTTATATGCATTTGCGTATCCGCAATGACAGCGGCAGACCGGTGGTGTTCGGCCAGAATGCCAAGCTCCGCGCCAAGCTGTATTTTGAAATAACCGATCTTAACGGCAGATTGGTCCCCGAATCCGATGCCAAGCCGATCACTATGACCAAGGGTAAGGTTATCAATCCCGGTCAGCTTGGTGATATTATTATCAAATTTTCAAATTATTATAAATTGCCGAGGCGGGGGATCTACCGCATTCATGCATACATAAGTCATCCGATGTTTAAAGAGCAATACAAAAGCAATGATGTGCGTGTCGAAATATCTTCCGGCGTTACCGTCTGGTCCCGTACAGTCGGGATGCCTGACGGCAAGCTGAATAAAGATGGCAATGTGGTATCCACAGACTCGACCAGAACTTATTCCATCCGAAAACTCAATGATGGCAAAAATCAATATTTTTATTGTGTTTTAGAGGATAAAGACAAAGTTTATCAGATATTCCGTATGGCTCCGGTCACTAAATCCGGCTTGCCTGAACTCATGATTGATATGTCGGGGGCGCTGCATGTTTTGGTCAATGTAGTGCCGCGTATTTACAAATATTGCAAGCTTGATATTACCGGAGAGGTGATAGAAGCTGATAAATACTATAAGGTTACGAAAACATCTCCGGCCCTTTTCAAAGGCAAGGATGGCAAAATATTTGTTACCGGCGGTGCGCCGGCGATGCCGAATGTTGATTTTCATGTCCGCGAACAGACATATAAGTTTGCGGAATAATCAGTTCTGCTGCAAAAAATTGCTTACAGTTTTGCGCATGGATTGATATTCTTTGAGTGAGTGTAAATTCTTTTCTGTGATTTTGCGGCTTTCAGGAAAATTTCTGCCGCCTCCGGAAAGAATAAATGTGCTGGTGCAAAGCTTCAAATATTTTTTGCCGGATGGGATCAATACCATTTCAGTTTTGTATTTTTGAGAATATTTACGGCATTCAGCGACGATTTTTTTGTATTCAGAGGCGTTGACATTCAGAGTAACGATACTGTTTTCAAATGGAAACATCCTGTAAAGCAGATATCCGTTGAGTTTGTTTCTCCATTCCAGACGGGATTCATCAATAATGAATAAATATGCATCTGCCTGTATTTGTGATGGTACAGCATTGGTAATCAAATATTTCTGCACATCATGGATATTCCGCGGCGGCGGTGAGATGCGGTGCTTGATGTTGCTGTAAATTGCTTTGTTGATTGAATTGTATTCCGGATAAAAACTGTTCAGAGTGCGGCTGGACGGCTGATTTGCAATTAAATGACTGCGGGAGGTTATGCGTTTGAGTTTGCGGGTATTTTTATCAAAGTCAGCTTTGACTTCGATGATGCTCTCGCAATGCGCTCCGGGCTGCACATAATATGCTCCGGCAATCTTTCTGCCGCTTTCCTGCTGATGGGAATGACCGCCTATAACCAGATCGATTTCCGGAAATTTTTTGAGCATGGAGAAAAGCGACTCGCCGCTGAAATAAATACCGCCGTGACGCGCCAGAACTATCATATCAACTTTTTCCTGCCGTAAATCACGCAGACATTGAGCGATAGATTTCTCTTCATCCGCGAAAGATATTTCATTGCACGGCAGCATTCTGGTTCGGCTTTCCCGATCGCCGGTGCCGATGATTCCGATGCGTATATTGCTGCGTTCGACTATAGTATAGGGTTTCATTCGGGGCAGGGGATTTTGGAATTTTAAATTCGCGCATAGAACAACAGCTTTCATGCGTGACAGATTTTCGCGTAAAACTGCCGGTCCGAATTCAAGATCGTGATTGCCGGGAATGAAAAAATCATATCTCATTTGATTGAAGGCATCAACAATCAGTTTGCCATTTGTGGCGTTTGCATGCGGGGAGCCTTGCAGCAAATCTCCGACATCAATAGTTATATCTCCCTGATTACGATGAGTTTCAAGGAATGATGTGATTTTGCTCATGCTGCCGCGGTTTTTTCCGGAGAACAATACTCCGTGAATGTCGGCAGTACACCAGAAGACCACCTCTGCTGCCGGCAGAAGCAGATGACAAAAAAGAAAAATTGTAAAAATTATTGTCATTTTATTCATAATATAATAAAATACATCAAGTTTTTTCACTTTTCCACTTGAAAAATCAAAAAAAAGTGTAATATTATATAAATGACAAAATTAAATAAAATCAAAGTATAACATATAGAGGTGTATTATGTCACAACATGCAAGTCTCCGCGTCGGCGGTAAAATCCGTAAAAAACGCAACGTTATGAAACGTTTTGAACGTCTTGACCTTCTCCGTGCAGAAGGCCGCATTGCTGAAGATAAAGTTCTGGGCCTGCCCAAAACCAAAGCAATCAACTGAAATTGTTTCTATCAGGAAAAGACTGAAGTTTTACGACTTCAGTCTTTTTTTTTGAAAAAATCAGAAAAAAATTTGACTTTTAGAAAAATTCAGGTATAATATATATTATGTTGTATATTTATCGCGGATTTTTGAATTTATGGCAAAAGCAAAATACGAAAAAATCGCAGAAATTCTTAAAAAAGAGATATTGCGGGGCGTTATGCCTCCCGATGCCCGTCTGCCGAAAATTATAGAGCTTGCGGCGCGGTTTGAGGTGAGTTATGTCACAATGTCCAATGCAATACAGCTTTTGAGCGATATGGGATATGTCAAAACAATCCAGGGCAACGGAATATTTGTCAATTCCAATATCGGAGGTGATGATAAAAAAGAGATAACTTATCTTGCACCGATCGAAGGAGATCTTTACGGACGCTGTTTCCGTACTGCCCAGAATTGCCTGGAGGAGAGTAATTACAAGCTGAATATTGCTGTTTCAGCAGACAGATTGTTTGCAATTTATCAGAAAAATCCGGAAAAAATGGAGAAAATTCTGCGTGAATACAGTTCCAATATGCTCATTGTTGACGGAACCAGACACTTTCCGTTTCCGGCTTTGAAAAAAATCAATCCGTCCGGCAGAGGCGTTTATTTTTTTATGCATTGTGAATGCGGTGATGATGAATTTCCGGAAGCGGTGAGAATAATTCCCGATTTTTATAAAGTCGGATTTGCCGCAGCAGAGAAACTTCATAAAAAGGGAGCAGAAAAGCTTTTCATGCTGACTTTTGAAGCATTGAACAGTGAGAAAAATCGTTTCGCCGGCAATCCGGAATCAACCTATGACAGCAAAATCCTCGCCGGAATGAGTGAATATGCCAGAATAAACAGACTCGGCAAAATTGATGTTTGTACCAGCGGACAGGATTATATCGAAAATTTTGATAACCTTGTGCCGTATTTCAATTCAAAATGCGGCTTTATGGCAGTAGGTGATTCCCGTGCGCATACGCTGTACCGTTATGCACGGCATCATAATGTAAAAATCAACGAAGACTGGTTTGTGATCGGACTTGGCAAAACCGATTGGTGCGATATTATGGAGCCGCACCTTGAATCTGTTTCTGTGCGCGAAATTCCGCTCATGCGTCAGCTCGTTTCGGAAATTTTACAGAATAATCATTCAAAACATATTCTATGGCAACCAGAACTTTAAGGAGTCAATCATGGAAAAAATGAACGCAGCCGTTCTCGGCGTCGGCGGTATGGGCGGAACCCATGCTGAAGCAGCAAGAAAATCACCTCACATCGGCAAAATCTACGGTTATGAACCTGATGTTGAACGCCGTAACTCACAATGTGAAAAATTCGGCATCATCCCCGCCGATCTTGAAACAATTCTTAAAGATGAATCCATCAAATTTGTTTCAATCGCATCCACTAATGAAACTCATGTCGAACTCGCTGAACTCGCAATGCGTGCCGGAAAATCCGTTATGTGCGAAAAGCCCATGGGAACAACTCTCGCAGAAGCCCGTCATCTGGCTGAAGTTGAAAAAGAAACCGGAGCTTTTCTCCAGATCGGTTTTGAACTCCACTATTCAAAAATGTACCAGCAGATCAAAGAGTGGATCGATGCCGGTCTGATCGGTACTCCGGTCAATAATCAGTGCCGTTATTATTGCTGCGAATTCCATAAGAAAAACAACTGGCGCAGCAACAGTACCGGCAGTTTCCTTATCGGCGAAAAACTTTCCCATTATCTCGATTTGCAGCGTTGGTATTTCGGCTCAACTCCGGAAAATGTTTATTCTCTTTCAGCCGAAAAAGTCGTTCCCTATTTCCACCACCGCGACAATCACACTATTCTGACCCGTTATCCCAACGGAAAGATTGCAACATTGAACTTCATTATGTATATCGCAGAATCTCATACCGGTCATGACCCGCTGCGTGATTTGCTGGAACAGCAGGTTGATGACGGACATTACCTCCAGTATCATATCTGCGGTACCAAAGGTGCGATTGAAACCGACGTTTTCCGCCGCCGTATCCGCCGTTGGGAATTCGGCGACAGCCCGACTGCCATGACCAGCAAAATCGTCGAAGTCATCAATTTTGATAAATCTGAAGATCAGGAATATTTTCATAATGTCGAAGGTCAGAATATTCATATCATCGACCTCATTGCCAATGGTAAACCTTCTGAAATGACAGCAAAAGAAGCTTATGAAACTATGAAACTTTGCTTTGCTGCTGAACTTTCTGAGGATACCGGAGAGTTGATTGATTTTAATGATCCGCGTCTGGGTTGAAAAAAGTTGAAATAATTTAATAAACAGATAAATCAGGGCTGTTGCAAAAATGATTCTGCGGGAAAGACACCTTTTTGAAAAAAGGTTATCTTCCCCGCACCCCATCTTTCAAAAACTTTTAAGAGGAATTGCTATTGTTACCGATAAAAACAATTC
>JAZSRU010000021.1:0-24815 GCA_045538635.1 Victivallaceae bacterium | reverse complement strand
GAATTGAACTGCGACGGCTACCATCTTGAATTTCTTGCAAAATGTACCGATTGTATCGAAAGATCCGTCCGGCAAAAAACATAGGATAAACCGCCCCCGCTTTCTCTCATCTGACATTTTCACAAAATTCCGGACAATACCGATTTTTTTTTTTTTTTAAAAAGTTGCAAAAAATGGTTATCCGCATTGATTTTGCTGATTTTTTTTAAAATGAATTTGAAAAAAAACGAAAAGATATTCTATTATGACAGCGACAAATTTTTCTGTCATGTGTATTGATTTTGCCGTATTGTTCATGAATCATTATAAAGAAAGGAATATTTCATGAAAAACGAATTTAAAATTACATGTATGGTCGCCGCTGTCCTGACTGCTTCTGCATTCATGTTCGGTTGTGATCCCAAGACAGCTCCCGCAGAGCCGGAAGCCAAAAAAGAAACAGCTGCAGTTGAACCTCAGCTCAAACCGACTGAAATGAAAGTCGGCGAAACCGATGCCGCCGCCGCTCTTGATGTCAAAGATCCCAAAGTCTGGGCTTTTCTGCCTGATGTAGTGGCAGAAGTCAATGGCAAAAAAATTACCAAAAGTGAATTTATTGATTTCCTGGCAACCCAGATACCCGGAGGCAAACTCCCCCCCATGGTCACAGTGGATATGCTCAAAACAATGGTTCCCAACATGATCAAGTCTTATGTTGATAAACCTTTGCTGCTCGCCGCTGCCGCAAAGGTCGGGTTCAAACCGTCAAAAGAGGCTATTGTCAAAGAACTGAAATCCCAGATCGCCAAACTTCCCGCTCAGGATCTGGAAGCGATCAAGGCCCAGCTTGCCGCACAGAAAAAGACTGTTGACAGCTATATTGATGAAGTAGCTTCCAATGAACAGGCACAGGAAAGTTTCGCAATTGAAAACTTCCTCGAAAAAACTATTGCCGCCAAAATCGTTGTTACTGATGCCCAGGCAAAAGCTTTCTATAATGCCAATCCCGATATGTTCAAAACACCCGCTGATCCTGAAACTTCCATCCGCGCTTCTCATATTCTGATCGGCAGCAAAAAAGATGATGCTCCCGAAAAACTTGCCGCTGCCAGAAAAAAAGCTGAAGAAATTCTCGCTCAAGTTCAGAAAAATCCTGCCCAGTTTGAAGAACTCGCCAAAAAAGAAAGCGCATGTCCCTCCGGTCAGAATGGCGGTTCTCTCGGAGCATTCGGCAAAGGTCAGATGGTCCCCGAATTTGAACAGGCAGCTTTCGCACTTAAAGAAGGTCAGATTTCCGGACTCGTAAAAACTGATTTCGGTCATCATATCATTCGCCGTGATGCTGCCAAAAAAGCCGGCGTTATGCCTTTTGAACAGGTCAAAAATGCGATTGTTGCACAGTTGAAAAATCAGGAATACTCTGCAGCATTGGTCAAGTTTGTTGACGGTTTGGAAAAAGCCGCTGATGTCAAGATATTTGTCAAGGCTCCTGCCATGCCGGTTCCGGCTGCAGTTCCCGCACCTGCTGCAAAATAATTTTCAGCCATATACAAAAAATCCTCCTGATGTTTCGGGAGGATTTTTTTTATACAGTTCAGTAATCATGCTGTTATTTTATGGTATAATTTCTTTACAGCCAAATGGACCGATGATGAAATCGCAACACTTATGCGGCGTTCCCTCGAAAATGTCCGTAAACAACGCTCTCCCCGGACCGGAAACAATAACGGTGAAAGCCAGATGGCAAATATTGAACAAGTAAATATAAAGTTTAATGAAGACATTGACAGACAAATTACAGGCAACTTGCCTAATGGCTATATTCATCAGCTTGGAACTCCCGGAAATATTCTTTTGAGTACCGGAATACCTAATTTGCCGATTGAATTATCTGCAAGACAATTAAAAGAAAAGGCAGAAACTGCACATCATCCATTTAATATTGAAGATATAAAAAATCTTCCTTTGATGTTGCAAAATCCTATCGGAGTATTTTTATATGGAGATAAGGAAAAAGCTCAAAATATTATTATTGAAGTTCAAAAAGACGGAAAAAATTTTATTGTTGGTTTGAGTTTAAATTTTCAACATGATGGTTTAATTGTCAATTCAATAAGGGGACTTTATCCTAAAGATTTGCATGAATGGCTGACATGGATTCAGGATGGTAAATCATTATATTTAAATAAAGAAAAAATCCAGAATTTAATAAACCAACAGCGAAGGAATCTCGCTGACGTGGAATATATTAATCTGGATTCTATAAATAATATAATTGAATCTTTTAAAAATCCAAGTCTTGAAACTGAAAAAAATCAAAAAAATATTAGAAAATCTATCGCTCCGGTGATTGAGATTGAACAATTTGAAAATTCAGATCCTTTGGATAATGAATATTATCAGGCAATGGTAAATTTGCGTGATCAGAATCTTGCTGACACTCTCAATGCAAGAGTTTTTGAAAATATGAAAGAAAGTTATCCCTTCACAGATGATTTTCCAGACTGGGCGGAAATGTCCGAAGATGAACGCATTGAGCAAATCCATTATTATTTTGATGGAATGATTGAACTCGAAGAAGCTGATTTACTTTCAGAAAGTCAATCAGAAGCAAGAAGCGAACAAGGACATAATGAATATTCTGCTTTGAATGAAGCCGCTGAAATAACAAGAGATTATGCTGAAGAATTGGGTTACGATGTCGGCAGAATAAATATCAATAATAATGGTACAAGTTTTTATATTACTGTTGATTATGAGGACAGTGATGATGCTTGGACACTTCGTATTTCTGACCATCCGCAACCGCCGGGCGGTTCGTATCGTGAAAGATCATGGGGCGGTGGTCGTGATAAAGCTGATGTTGAAGCGGTTATCCAAAACGACAAAATTGATCTCGCTCCGATTTGGCAGTTCCTCGAAGAACACGCACCGGATAACGGAAATGTAAGGTTTTCTATTTCGCCGCAGGTTGATACTCCGGAATTTAAAAACTGGTTTAAGGATTCCAAAGTCGTCGATGAGAACGGAAAGCCCCTTGTCGTGTATCATGGCAGCGGTACAACTTTTTGGGAATTTAAGACTGAATTTACCGGATTAGGAAACGATCAATACGGTAGCGGATTTTACTTTACCACAAACAAGGAGACTGCTGATATTTATACCGAAAAGCAGTTGAACGGTCAAACTAAAATAGGCGGACAAGATTCTCCAAATGTCATACAGGCTTATTTGTCAATTCAAAATCCTATTGTAATTGAACTCAATTCAGATGATATGAGACCTGAAAATCTGTCAAGAATTGAAGTAACTACAAAGCAAGCGTATGAAATTATTAAACGGGCTCCTGATATTATGGATGAGGAAAATTCTCCGCTCGGTGATTTCTTTGAAGAATATTGGGAAAACGGACCGTCTGATTCCATGATCCGCAAGGCTGCAAGATATACCGATGTTTGGGATTTATTATCATTGCAGGGAGATTGGTTTGGCGGAGATAACGGAGCAACCGCATTCCGTGAAGCAGTACATGAAGTTTTGGGATATGATGGCGTACAAGTAAATTTTAAAAATGGTGAAAAACATTATGTCGCATGGTTCCCCAATCAGATAAAATCCGCTACTGATAATGTCGGGACTTTTGACCCCGATAATCCCGATATAAGGTTTTCTATTTCGCCGGTGTGGACTGGCTCTGCCGCTGATTATGATAAACCGTCTCTGCATGCGGTCGGCACAGGCGAAGGGCAGCAGGTTTACGGCTGGGGATTGTACGGCTCGGAAAGCCGCGAAATCGCTGAATGGTATGCACAAAAAGATAAGGATAGAAAAAAAATACCGTATTTAAAAAATAAAAACGGGCAAATTATTAGAGATTCAAGAGGTAATGCTTATGAAAGTTTTTTGTATGATGCATTGCGAGAATTATATTCCTCTAAACAGAATGTTAATAAAATTTCTTTAAGAAATTTGTTAGAAAAAAAACTTGAAGGACCTCATATTTTTTGGTATGAATCAATCGAAAAAACTTATAAACAAATACTTGATACTTTAGATGATTGGGATATTATTTTCCCGGAAAATACACAAAATAATCTTTATAAACAAACATTTTGGGCGAATAAACAGGAGGATTTGATTGAGTGGACAGAAGGGATTACTGAAGAACAAAAAAATAAAATTCTCTCTCAAATACAAAAAGAAAATTTGCTTATCGATAAACAAAAAGAATCATGGGAAATAAAAAATTTAGAATATATTGTTAATCGTATAAATAATAATTTAATTCTTCACGGAAATATACTTTATGATAATTTAAGGAAGTATTTTGGGGAAGCGAAAAAAGCAAGTGAATTTTTGTATCGTGCGGGGATTGACGGTATCACTTACATTGGCAACAGTTCCGGTGTCAGAAATTATATTGCTTTCTCCGATGAGGATATACGCATTGATGAGCATATCAGGTTTTCGGTTTCGGATGGGGACGGTTTTGTTTCGACTGCGGACAGAGAAAAGATGATTACTGTCCTGATGGGGATTCCGCAACAGCAGCTTGACAATATGGATGGTGCCGCCGCTCTCGATTACCTCACTCAAAAACAGTTCAAAGTTCCGTCAGACGATATGGCTCAATCTTTGCTCAATAATGCCAGACAACGCCGTTTTTATTTTTCCGCCTGCAGATAATGATGTATGCGCGGAACAAGATATTTGATGACCGCCGCAGTCGGAATTGAGAAGATCATGCCGGTCGCTCCGGCAAAAATACCGCCGAGCAGAACAACAATGATCGTTTCAAGAGTAGTCAATCCGAGAGATTCACCGATAACTGTCGGATAGAGAATGAACTGTTCAGTTATCCCGTTGTGCAGCAAATAGATACCGATAATGCCGAGCAGCTGCATCGCACTGGCATCTCCACAGGCGAGGGTGACAAAAAATGTCAGACAGCAGCTGATGATCGGTCCGATGAACGGCAGCAGTATGCCGCATCCGGCGATGGCGCCGAGAATGAAAAAGTATGGTACATTGAGGAAATAGAAAACTGTACTGTAAACTGTAAAATCTATCAGCATCAAAGAAAGATAACCACGCAGCCATACTTTAAGTTTATGTAGAATTTCATTGATTATGAGTTCTGTTGCCTGAATATCTTCTTCGCTGGTGCGCGGCAGCCAGTTGCCGCTGAAAAGAGTACGGACGATGTAGTTATGTTTTTGGTCTTTGTGTGATTGTGCAAATTGTGCAAGTTTGGTCAGGAACAGCAGGAAAAAGAAGATCGTCAGCAATATATCAAGCAGAAATACAGCCAATGCGCTCAAAAATCCGGTAGTTAGATTGACCAGGCCGCCGGTTTTTTTGATCAGTATTGAAAAAATTTGCTGTTGGGTATCAGGACGGGAGAGAATTTCTGATATTTTATTGAGGGTATTTTTGATTACCGGTTGTGATTCAAAACGCTGACGGTTTTCTTCGAGGAACTTGTGGATGCCGGACATAACTCCTGCGAATGCATTTTGACCTATGGTATTTTTTTGTGGTTCTTTTTTGCTGTCGCCTGATTGATTTTCTGCTGCTCCGGTCTGCTGTTGTTTAGCATTATTCATGAAATTTTTTACCGACTCGCGGGTTGAACTTATATAATTGGCGGATATTGCGCCGAATAATATAAAAATGCCGAGCAGCAGGATGATCAGAATTGCACAACTCATTGAAACTGAATTGCGTATCCAAAGTTCCCGCTCATATTTTTTCTTTTCTGCAGCAGTTGGGCGGATGTTGCTGGCGGTCAATTTAATTTTGTCCTTGATTGAACTTTCACATCTGCCGCAAAGGGCAAAAAAATGATAAAGCATTCCTTTTTTGCGTTCAAATTTCCGTTCAAAATATTGTTCGACAGGAAACATGAGGGCTGCGAGAGCCAGTCCGAAAATGACAGATTTCAGCCATGTCGCAGTCAGGATGAATATCAGCAGAATGATCAAAGCCGCGAGTATCCCCGCGCCTGAACTCAAAAGTTTTTTGCGTTTTGCGCCTTTGTTTTTGGCATTGGTCAGGACTTCATCAAAATCTTTCTCTGAAAGTTCAAAAGCAGAGGCAAGTTCTTTCAGGAATTTTTCTGCTTCATCGGGAGAATCTGCATTGACGAGCAGTTCGCAGAGGTTGAGCAGGATTTTTCTGCGCAGCTCCGGAGTGATGTTTTTCACGGCTCCGGCGGCTTCATCGACGGTGATTTCGGTGCTGTCATAGAGAAATGCAACGATTTTGTCGGTGTTTTCTGCTGAAAAATTTTTACCCCAGACCATGCGGAAATCTTCGATATCTGAAGAATTCAGCATACGGTCGGGGGCAATAACAGTTTTTGCCAATGCAGCAATAACGTATTCCAGATAGTTGTCTGAATCCGGCAGGATGACCGAATCTGCAATAGATGAAATTACTTTTTTCGCTTTTGAAAGTGAACCTTCGATTTTCTGGCGCAGAATCCGGTTGGCATCCATAGGATCGTCCTTTCTTTAAAGAACAGTTACATCGCGGTCGCCGGCAACGACTTCACCGACGATGTGAGCTTCAAAACCGCATTCGCGTGCGATTTTGAGAGATGCATCAGCATCGGCTGCCGGAACGAACCATACCATGCCGACACCCATATTGAAGACACGGTATGCTTCCATTTTGTCAACTCCGCCTTTTTCGACGAGGAGTTTGAAAATTGGGGGAACAGGCATGTCGCTGACATCGAAGCGGACGGCAGTACCTTCTGGCAGAATACGCGGAACATTGTCATACAGACCCCCGCCGGTAATATGAGCGATACCGTCGAGGTTGATGTTTTCGTTCATGGCGCGTTTGATTGCGCTGTAATAGCAGATGTGGGGTTTGAGCAATGCTTCACCGACAGTTTCACCGAGTTCATCCAGATGAGTGTTTACAGTGTAGCCGCACTGGTCGAAAACGATTTTGCGGGCGAGGCTGAAACCATTGGTGTGCAAGCCGCTGGACCCGAGACCTATGGCGATATGACCGGGACGGATTTTTTCGCCGGTGATGATTTTATCTTTTTCGACGATACCGGTGATAACGCCGACGAGGTCGAAATCGTTGCCGTACATGCCGGGCATTTCAGCAGTTTCGCCGCCGAGAACGGCACAGTTTGCAGCGATACATGCATCAGCGATGCCGCCGAGGACCTGTTCATAAAGGGGACTGCGGAGTTTGCCGATACCGATGTAGTCCATGAAGTAAACGGGTTCTGCGCCCTGAACGGAAATATCGTCAATACAGTGGTTTACGATATCGTGACCGACGGTATCATATTTTTCCATCATCATGGCAATCATGAGTTTTGTACCGACGCCGTCGATACTGGAAACCATGACGGGATTTTTGTATTTGGAAAGGTCGATCTGGAAAAGACCACCGAAACCGCCGATGGGAGCGAGCATTTCCGGACGGCGTGACTGTGAAATTTTGGATTTGACTTTGCCGAGCAGATTGGTTGCGAGGTCAATATCAACACCGGCGGCTTTGTAAAGATCACTTTTTGCTTTTGCGCACATAATAAAATCTCCTTGAGGGGTTATATATAATATAAAAATATACAATCGAGGTAATATACAACACTTTCAGATTTATTCAAGAACAAAAGAAAAATTTGTGTAAATAATGTAGTTCGCAGGGGAAAGGAAAAAACCTTGTTGAAACAAGTTTCTTTTCCTTTCCCCCTGCACCCCCTATCCTTTTTGCAAAAACTTTTAAGTAAGTGTTTTTTATGAAGATAAAATTCTTTCATTTAAATATTTCACAAAATTTGATATTGTAATATATCTTTATCAAAAAATACAAGTTTCATTTCGGGAATTTGGGCTGTTTGCGGAGGATATTGACATCGAGCCAGGCGGCGACGGCATAATTTTCTTTAAGGCGGGACAAACGCTCTTTCAAAGCATGATTTATCTCGTTTTCATAAATTCCATGTATCAGCTTGAAATCAGTCATTTTTGTATCTCTTATAAAAATTTAAAGCAATGAAAAGTGTCATACCGTTCGGGATAATATATCAATATTGTTATAAAATTTCAAATAGAAATACAAGAATCCGTGTTAGTTTTATGCAGTTTTTGCTGGCTTTATTGCATTTTTCGAGATGTGTTATGAGAATGGGATATCTCTTGTTGTTCCGTATCGCTCAAGTGAGGACAAGCTGAAATAATTTGCTCAAAGCGGCAACTCTGAAGTTTTTCCGGCGTACCATTCGCCTGTAGAGGCAAAATTATAACCTTTGCTGTTTAAGGTGAATTTGACAGGCTCTGCTTTCTGTTCCGTTTCTGAAAGGAATACAGATTTGTTTGTAATCATGACAGAAGCTTTTTTGTCGCATGATACTTTGCCGATGCCGGGGATGTCAGCTTCACACGGGGTAAAGAAAAAGATGTATTTTATATTGCTTTTTTGGTCGATAACTGCATGATAAAGGTTTGATTTTATTATGCTTTTTATATCGCTGACAGAGGCGGATGCAGGTGAAATGATATAACTTGCAGGATCGGTTCCATTCAGGTAAATCGTAACGATTTTGCTGCGGAATGAGCCTTTTGCCCAAATTGTAATCGTGTTCCATTTTGCCTCCTTATCTTCAATGGCAAGTGTCAGTTCTGCAGGCTGCGGAAATGTATATGCAGTTTCTCCGCAGGTAATTTTGCTGACATCGGAAAGTTTTCGGATGCCGTCAGAATAGGTTATACTTCTGCCGTCGGCAAACAAGACAGTAACGGGAGCTGTATAGCGTTTTGAATCAACTGTTGTATTAACGGGAAATTTTGTTTTGTTATTTATATCGGAGATGTTGAATACAATATTTTTGTCGAAAGCGGCAACAGTTTTATTATAATTCAAATCAGTAGTATCCAAATTAAGCATACAACCGCCGTTCTGATTATCGCTGACTATACCGACTGCGGAGCTGCGGTTATTATCTTTGAGTTGATAATTAAGCGGTCCGTTGTCATAAACAGCAGTTGATCCCGGCAATCTCCGCCAATCCCACAAAACGGGCATATATTCATATTCATCACCGGATATTTTGTACTGCATTGTGCCGTTGCCGAGGTGTTTTCCCTGAAGGTTTTCTGAATTGATAGTTTCAGTAGCGTCAACTCTTTTTGAACTCATGCGGTAGGAAAAGAAAAAGTTTTCCCTTCTCTGAATCATGTGGTCACTGCAGAAGAATGCTCTGTTGCCGGAAAGCAGATGGTCAGCTTCAAAAAAATCTTTAACCTGTTTTCTGATATTTTTTTCATCGGCAAAATGCTGTGTTGTTTTGAAAACAGCATTATAATAGATGCGTGGAGCATCATTGCTCATTTGTCTGCCGCATGCAAGAATATCCATCTGCTTTTTATAAAGTGTCCATCTGAGGCCTTCAAGAAAAAATTGTCGGAAAATTTCAGCTTTGTAGGAAGGCAATTTATAATCAGTGCCGTTCAGCAGAGCCAAAAAATAAACTGCATTATGTAAATCTGCTTTGCCGTAAACGCCGAACTGCTGCTGCGGACCGTGCATGTGATAACTGTAATCTATCTGCAATCCTTCTATGCCGCGGGGAGCCAAATCCATAACTGAAGATATGTTTTTAATTCCGTTTTGTATTCTTTCCGGTGAATTGTAATAGAGTCCGCGCCACATTTCAATATAGGAAACGCAAAAAAGATTATATCCTGTAAATCTGATACCGCGTATATTGTAGAATGAGGAACGGGCAAAACACGGTTCCAAGTCTTTTATAAGCTGCTGCGGTATTTTTTCATACATATTGTTTATAATGCGTATCATACGATACGGGATGCCTATACATTGATGATACCAATTCGGATTTTCAGGCATTTTTTCCGCCCAGAATTTCATCCCTTTGAGGATACTGT
Source organism: Victivallaceae bacterium (assembly GCA_045538635.1). Taxonomy (GTDB): domain Bacteria; phylum Verrucomicrobiota; class Lentisphaeria; order Victivallales; family Victivallaceae; genus RGIG5270. Next base: position 14,916 of record JAZSRU010000021.1, on the reverse strand, counting down.
TGAGGTATTTCGCATCTTTGGTTGCATACCATGCCGCGGTAAGTATATCCAAATTGTCCCAATGAATTGAACCGTCCCAACGGCCGAGAATTTTACTGCCGTAGTCAATATTTTTAAAACTTCCGTCCGTTTTTTGCTGTGCAATAATTTTGTCGGCAGCCGGAATATCGGCTTTTGCAGGCGGATAAATTGAGTTATAATTTTTTATCATTAATTCCAAATTGCTGTCAGCAGAAACTGCGCAGCTGATAAAGAGAATAACAAAAGTAAAAAATTGTCGAAACATAAGGTTCTCCTTTTTATGATTTCATCAAGTTGATTTGCAGATATTATCGGCAGGAAATTTTTGTTTGCGCAGGAAATGCGTCCCCGGCAACTTTGGCATTGCGGCTGATTTTGACATTTTCCAGTTTTTCGCAGCCGAAAAATGCCAGATTACCGATGGTTGCGACATTGTCAGGGATGACAATATTCTGCAGGTTGCTGCACCCCATGAACATTCCTTCACCGATAGAATTCATACTGCGGGGCAGAACAATGTCAGGCAAACCGAAACAGCCGTGAAAAATATTATTGCCGACAGTGGTGAGGTTTTCGGATAAGACAACTTTTTTCAGATTAAAACATCCTTTGAAAGCCATACTGCCGAGGGTTGTAACGCTGTCTGGCAGTGTAATACTCTGCAATTCAGGACATGATGCAAATGCCATATTACCGATAGTTGTAACGCTGTCGGGAATTTTTATAGTTTGTAAATTTGAGCAGGCAAAAAATGCCATATAATCAATTTTTTTTATGCTGGAGGGGATAGTGACATTTTTCAATCCGGAACAGCCGTAGAACACCATTTTTTCAATAGTATCAATACTGTCGGGTATTGTTATGCTGTGCAGTTTTGCGCAGCCGATAAACATGCCGTTGCTGATTTTTCTGACACTGCGTGGAATATGGATTTCCGTCATGGAGAGGCACAATTCAAAGGCTTTTTCGTTCAAATAAATAAGGCTGTCGGGCAGTTTTACGCTTTTCAGAGAGGAACAGCCGTAAAATGCGATATTTTCGATAGTTGTGAGAGTGTCGGGAAAAGTTATTCCCTGCAAGCCGGAGCATTGATAAAATGCTCTCGTGCCGATGGTGGTAACTCCGGCTGGAACGGAATAGTGACCGCTGAAATTTTCCGGAGCTTTCAACAGAACTTTTTTATCTGCACTGAATTTAAAACCACGCGCTTCTGCAGCAATGATGGCCTGCATATCAATTTTTGTGTTGTTGAAGCATGTACAGCCTGTAAAGAGAGAAAAAATTGAGGCAAAACAGCAGGATAGCAAGATTCTAACTGTCATTTTTTTCTTTTTTCTACTTTTTTTCATTTTGTAAAATCCTTTATAACTATTGAAAATTTTATGAAATATAAAGATATTTGTTTTTTTAAAATAGCATGGGTAAAAAATATTTCAAGCAAAATGGAAAGTAGTAAGACAGGAATTTTTATCAAAAATAGTTAATTATGTTGATAAAATGTATTGCTGTGAGGCATAATGTTTTAATGTTAGTGGAAAGTAGTAATACCACTTTTAAGAAGAAGAGAAAGTAAAAAAAGATTTTCCTGATGCTGACCAAACATTATTCTGATTGCATGAGTTTGCAAATGATGTTGAGCTTCTGCGATATTTCAACATCAAACGGAGCAGCCTCGACTTCCGGCATCCGTGCGGGGGGCGCAGGCAAAGTATAAAAACATATTGTCCATCAAAATCCTGAAGCATATTTATGCGAATCAAAACTTATTCTTCGTCTTTTGTAACTCTTTGATTACCAAACATTCGCAAAAGACACAGGAAAGAGAATCCCGATAAATGGTTACGATTTTCGCCAAAATCCATGCCATTTATAAAAAATTTCTCCGGCTGACAACAAAAAGTGTCCGTCAGGAATTTTTACGATTTTTTGTTATCGGTTTTTAGAACCAAAAAATAAATCAATACAAGAATAAAAAATATTGCAAATGGAATTATCCATAACATTATACATTTCTCAAAGCTAGTTATGCCAAAAGCCTTTTGTGCAACAAAAATGGAGGCGGAAATAAACAATACTAATGAAATTATATAAAATATTGTAATAACATTGTTTAAAAAATTCCCTGCTTCATTGCGTAAATCAGTACATGCACTTTGAGCTTCTCTGGTGAGAAACATTCCTGCTACATTAACTACTATGCCAATTGCATACATCAATAATGGAATGACTCCCCATTGACATTCGCTCTTGCCAATACAATTGCCTAAAAAGGCGAGTACTGCAATTGCAGCCGCTCCATTCAATGTAAAAATGGATTTTTAGACCGCCAAGGAAAAATCCATTGTTTTGCTGAAAGGTTCAATTTTCCAATTCTTAAGATATTCATCATTTTTATCATCCATAGCCACTAACCTTTATTTTTTTCTATTTGTTATAATTAAGCACGTTGAATTTCTGACATCTTGCATCTTTTCTTTATTATTTGAGTAATATTTTTTACCGATATGGTGCTTTTTGTTCGCAATCAAAGAAATATATTCAGCCTTTACTGCCCAGTTTACATTTTGAGGAATACTCCCAGTTGATCTAACAAAAGCAGGCAACGCTGCCGTAGTTGTAAACATACCAATAACCTCTCCATTGTTATTTAATAAAGGACTGCCGGAATTTCCCGGTTGTATTGGAACAGAGACTTGCATCAAAGAAGAATCACCAGCGAGTCCACTCATTGAATTAATTACTCCTGCTGAATATTTAATTTCATCCCCAAGCAAAGCTATCGCAGGATACCCCATTGTAAAAACTTGATCTCCAGCACCTGTTTCCTCTTTAGTTGTTAATGGTAAATAGTGAGATAATTGTACAGGAACTCTTATAATTGCGATATCAAGAGCATCAGTTTGAGCTACTATTGTTCCTGCAATCCAATCCAAATTACCAAATTTCAATTCTATTGATGAAGCATTTTTCACGACATGCAATGCTGTGACAACATATTGTGGAGAGATTGCAAAGCCAGTTCCCGTCATCATATTTTCGCTTGTATTCTTTCTTGCGGCTTCTTGCATTTTTTTATTTAGCAATTTGGCAATTTTTTCATGTTTCCCTAATCTGGCATAATTTAATGCATTTCGCCCTTCAGCATCTTGGGCAAAAATTGATGCTCCTTTTGCCAGCAACTTAATAACCGCTTGCATTTGTCCTGTTGCAGCTGCAATCATTAAGGGCGTTACCTGTCTTTCACCGAATGCTCCCATATGGACTGGATAATCAAGGAGATAGAGTACTACTTTTTCATTTCTCATCACACAAGCTACCAACAACGGTGTCGTTCCATTTTGAGCCTTGGTGTTTATATTGGCACCTTGATCAATTAAAAATTTTATTATCGATGTGGAAATATTTTTCCTTGCACATAAAAAATGTAATGGTGTTACACCTGCTTCTGACGAGTAATTTACATTTGCTCCTTGCTTCACTATTTCCATTATGCTATCATCATCTCCGTGCAATGCTAAACCTAAAAGTATTTCATCTTTGAAATTATTTGTTTCTTTCATTGATGCACCATATGAAAGCAGCAAGTCTGCTACTTCTTTTTTTCCTCCTGCAACAGCATATACAAGAGCTGTTTTGCCTGCAGCATCTCGTAGACTTACTTTTGTCCCGCTATCAAGTAAAATTTCTATAAATTCAATTGTTGAAAAGCCTTCTGTCAAATAATGCCCCAAAACAGTTTTTCCCGCATTATCTAACAGATTAGGATCAGCGCCACTATCAAGCAAGATTTTTAATTTTTTACAATCATAACCTTTTAATTGCCATAAAACAGTCTTCCCTTCTCTATCACGTTGGTTTATATCGATGCCCTTATTTATCAAAAAATTTATAGCCTTCTCAAAATTTTCATTACTAATTGAATTATTTTTACTAATCGCGGTTAAAATACTGTCTCCATATTTTCCTTTAGCATGTACAGAAATTCCTTTTGAAATCCAATATTCTGCAAGATTAAAAAAACAATTATTAACGGCAAAATAAAATTTATCAAACGAACTAAAAGAATCTGTTTTTACGCCATTTTGTATAAGAAAAAAAACCAAATCTTCAGATTTATCTTGTAGCATTGATTCAAAAAATAATGATTTCTTTTTATCGGCAATATGAATATCGGCTCCGTGTTTTATCAGAAACTTTACATTTTCCAGAAGACCTTTTTGTGTAGCTTGATGTAACGGAGTATTCCCCCAAGAATCAATGGCATTTACATCACATTCCAAAGAGATTAAGTATTCCATTATAGGGATAGAATTTTTTTGTCCGGCTGCGACATGCAAAGCGGTGTGATTGCGGTCTGCTTGTTTAACATCAAATCCCAATTTAATAGCTGATTTGACAAGATTAAGATTATTACCATAAGTTGCCGCAATTAAAAGATTTCTTTCCCTTATACTAGCTTTAGAAAAATGAATTTTACTTTTGATGAAACGAAATAACTCTTCATTTCCACTAAAAAGAGAATAGTATAATAAATTTCCTCCGTCGCAATCAAGTGGAGTAGGTGATGCGCCATTTTGCAAAAGTAAAGAAACTGTCTGCAAATCTCCTTTCAAAGCTGCATGTAATGCTCCCGTCATTTTATTTTCTACAAAATTGACATCTGCACCATGTTTCAATAAAAACAATATCATTTCGTGATCTGAATTTTTTGCTGCTGTTATTAAAGCAGAATTTATTGTAGCTGGCAATTTGACGCCATGAGCTACAAAAAAACTAACAACATCCACCATGCCTTTACGCTCTAAAAAAGATAATGGTATCTCTTCTGGTAATTTCGCTCCATGGCGAAGGCATAGTTTTATAAGCTCCAAGTTACCAGAGTAACAAATAAGATAAAAAACATCTGAAACAGAAAAAGATTTGGAATAAACATTTGCTCCGCGAGCAATTAGATATTGTGCAATTTCTACTGAAGAATACTCTTTCGATATAGCATTATATGCCCAACTCAAAAGCGGGGAATTACTATTGTTGTCTTGGGCATCAAACGGAACGCCATTGATATCTAATAACTTTACTAAATCTATATTCCCACTACGTACAGCATAATGCATTAAATTCTTTTTATTGGCATCTTCTACATTGTATCCATATTTAGATGATAACTTTTTTACCAGATTTATCTCGCCAATTTCTGCAGCCATAAAAATTAAACGTTCAGAAGGGGTATTGATATTTTTTTCCAATTTATTTATTAGGCGTAGGCGATTTTTATTAGGTTCTCTTTTTTCTACTTCTCTTGCTTTTATAGACGCGAGGCTCCAATAATCAACTTGTTGTTGCGCAAAAGCAATAGGAATTGTATAAAAAATAGCAATTAAAAGAAAAAATTTCATAGATTATAAATTCCTTATGTGTATAATTTTATACCTTGTTATGCGTAATATAACATGCTGTTATGACGTTGTCAAGCGTTTTTGTTGACTTAATTATGATTTGGTCAGACTGCAATGCTACTGTGTGTTTGGTGCAAAGGTTGGAGTTTTGATTGGACGATAAATGATGACGATTTTTGGCTGATTCAAAACAAAAGTGTTTAAATAGAATGGTCGGGGATTTATTTTTTCTCCACTTGAAAAGCGAAAAATCAGCCGACCAAGTGTATTTATTCGTCCTATTATAATGTATTTTATCAAAAATGCAAATTTCATTTCTGGAATTTGGGCTGCTTGCGGAGGATGTTGACGTCGAGCCAGGCGGCGACGGCGGCAAGCACTTCACGGCTGCGATTCTTTTTGACGAGCCACGGAATATGGTTCGGCTCCTCCGCATAAAATCCGTATGCCTCAACACCGTGTTTACGTGCCAGATAAATTGACCTTTCCGCATGCCCCCACTGCGTAATCACCAGAAATTTTCTCTTTCCAAAGACGGTTTTCGCCCGCACAACCGTATCCAATGTCCGGAATCCCGCATAATCCAAAGTTATCACATCCGCCGGAACTCCCAGCTCAATAAGAGCGTTTTTCATATCTGTCGGCTCGTCATAATCTTTGCGTCCGTTATCCCCCGAAAGCAGAATACTTTTGATTTTCCCCGCGTGGTAAAGTTTCGCCGTTGCCTCTATCCGCCCCGCAAAATACCCATTCGCTTCGCCCCAGCGGTTCACTTTCGCCGTCCCCGGCACCAACGCAGTTTCATACATCGGAACTTTTTCAATCTCCCCATAACAAAACTTGCCGCACCTCCGTACCGCATAATTGCAATAGCACACAAAAAGTACCACCCCAATCACTCCCGCTACCCCAAAAGCAATCAGCCACAAGATGAGTTTGAGGATTTGGTGGCGAGGGAAAAACCTTGTTGAAACAAGTTTCTTTCCCTCGCCCCCAAGCCTCCACTCCTTTTTACAAAAACTTTTGAATATTTTATTAATTTTTCTGTTTTTCATCGTTATTTCCCTTTTGATTTTTGCGAGGTAAAATTATATTAAAAGGTTTGGAAAAAGATGGAGGGGGACGGGGAGGAAGAAAAGAACCTTTCCTCAAAAGGTTTTTTCTTCCTCCCCGGAAACATGTCCAACTCTACTTTCTTACTGCTGGCGGTTCATTTTGCCGGTGAGGGCCATGAGGATGGCGAGGACGAGGGCGAGAATGATTGTACCGGAGAGCAATGCGAGGTCTTCCATGCGGAGGAGGATGAAATTGACGGCATAGCTGACGGCGAAAATAATACCCATTGCGAGAGCGGGGCGGATTTTGCCGATGAAGGCTTTTGCGTACATTGTAACCATGAGGACAATGACGGCAGCACTGATGATGTATCCTGCGGTGAAGCCGATACGCTCACCGAAAGCGAGAGTCATCAGATAGAAGAGAACGGGCGCACCGGCGGCGATGAGGTATTGCAGAATGTGAATGTTGACTTTGGTAACGGCTTCAGCAACGAGCAAAGTTGCAAAAAAGATGATCAGGAACAAAGTTGCATAATTGAAACAGCGTTCGACCTGCTGATAAGTGTTTGCGGGCAAGTTGAGATTTACGCCGATTTCGAGTGTTTTTGAATTGAATTTACCGAAGTTCCATTCAGCGGAGAAGTTGTCTTTTCCGATAGTGCGGTTGTCGGGAAGATGCTGACCGATGAAGCTCGGACTGCCCCATTTGCCGGAAATAAGAACATGACTTTCAGTCGAAGTGGGAACGATTTTGAAATCGCTGCCGCCGCGCAGATTTACAGTCATTTCGCAAATGGATTTGCCTTTTTCAAGCGGAAATTTCAAAGTATTGCCGAGTTTTTCGACTTTGACGCTTTTGCCGTTGACATTTGCCTGTGCATCACGGACGCAGTCAGCATCTGAAAGAATAAGTTCAGCAAACTGCTTTTCTCTGACATTGTCAAATTCGGCTTTCAATTTGACATCAGCAGTGTAAACTACCGCCTGATAAATCCCGCGATAACGGATTTCAGGTTTGAGTTCAGCAGTAAAATCCGTTTTGACGGCAGCAGGTTCAAGCTGCAATGTCTGAGTGGAACCCCATTTGCTCAAAATCTCCGTCCGCACTGCAGATAACTTTTTCTGACGCTCAGTGGTAAGGTCTTTTATCATCTTCAACGGTATCTGAAACAGCAGCAAAGCCACAATAATAACTGCAATCTTTACTCCCAGAGCGTTTGTGTTTCCATTGAATTTTTTCAACCAATTTACCGACTTTTCTTCACTCATTTTTTCCTCCTTTTGTGTGTTAGTGTTGTAAGTTTGTATTCCGGGGAAGATGAAAAACTTGGCGTTCCACCCGCCTTTTGAGTTTTTCCTCTTCCTCGTACCCCATCACCTTTTTCAAACCTTTTCAAACATAATTCTCCGTTTTTGTAAGTTACTACGAGCAGCTCGAAGAACTGCTTTCCACAAACTCCCAAACAAAAATAATTTATTATATTCCGCTGATACCAATTCCATATAAGAACACAAAAAAACCGATATTTGCGGATAAAGAAGAAATAATTCCGAATATCGCACCGTATTTCAAGTTTTTTGACTGATTTTTATTGGCAATATACAAATTTACACAATGCGGAACTGTAAACAATGATAACAGCATAAAAATAATAAACAATTCTGCAACTCCTGAAAAACTTACTATTACATTTACCAATATAAAATACAACGGATATAAAACAAAACTGTATCCGCCAAAATTTGCACAAATTTTATTATCTTGTTTTGTCAAAAATACTGAACTTGCAATCGCACATATCGGAGCAACAACAAGAAACAGACAAAATCCAATGAGCAGAAAAAAATGATATAATAACATATATTATCCTTGTCAGTACTGTATCAATAATATATTACAATAAAGTACAAAAACAAATAATTTGAATTTATTTTTCAATTATTTTTTCTTGCTTCCCCGAATGCGGTTCTCCCCGAAAGCTGGACAACTTGCCAAGGTGTAAAACGGTGCTAAATTAAAACAAAGAAAGGACCGTTTTATGAAAAGTCTTATGACAGCAAATTCAAATCAGTATGAACGGGCGTGGACGCTGCCGTGACCTGACATTCATTCTGCGGCAGACTCCGCAAAGTTGCAAGCAATGTTTCAGCACGCGGCCCGAGTCCGATTACACCGATTTTTACGATATTGTTATTCATTTATTTTTCCAATCAATTATTTCAACAGCAGTTGGAGCCTCTATGGATAATTTACCTGATTTATCAGCGGATATTTTGACAGTACCGAGGGGCGTAGGATATGTACCCTCTACATATTCCAAATCTCCGAGATCAGGTTTAACTGCAATTTTTGAGCCTCCGGGAGAAAGAAATTTTACACCGAGAACTCTTTCACTTAAAAAAGGAGCAGGACCGCAGCTCCAGCCATGACTTAAACTGTGACGCAGGCCTTTGTAGCAATAGTTGCCGAAATCTGCATGCAAATCTTTCTTATCTTTTTGCGGTAGGATGTCAATTGGAGAGGCATTTTTTATCCAGTCCAGATCAAAGTCTTCCCAGAAACTTGTTGCTCCGAAATCAAGCATTGCCCCCCAATATTTACGGATAAGCTGCAAGGCCGGTATTGTATCTTTGGCAAGCAGCATATAGTATCCGTAAAAAGTACTGACATCTCTGAATGGTTCATTTTCAAGAACATTGCGGAAATCGCCGAGTTTTGTCAAGGTCAACAATGCTGCAGGTGCTTTGCGTCCGCATGGAGAAGGGACATACTTTTTCAACTTGTCTGCGCAATTTACCGCAAAGGTTGAATCTTTTTCAAGAGTATTAAGAATTTTCGTACCGTCAATCATCATCCAGTAAAGCAATGCCTGCAGACCTGCGTGTTTTGCTCCTTCATTATCATTGTTGGGCCAGTCAAGGAAGCGGCGTGGCGGAATACATTCTCTGCCGTTTTCATCGACAAAAGCAGAAAACATTTTCATTACTTCTACGATGTATTCGCTGTTTTTGGCAAGGAAATCAAAGTCATTTGATGCCATGAAATATTCCCATACACTGATAATAAACCAACAGGAGTAACTGTAAATATTATTCATTGGTTTATGAAAAGGAGTGTGCCGGATAAGAAATTCAAGCGAATCCCGGATAATGGATGTATCAGAAAATGCAGCAAGAATACCTTTAATTTCCGGATGCATATCGCCCATCCCTTCATGGAAGGCAACGGTCGCAGTACCCGCATCTGGCTGGATTTGATGCTTAAACGCACACTTAAAAAGTGTATTGATTGGAGTAAGGTCAACAAAAATTCTTATCTTGAAGCCATGCGAAAAAGCGTTGCAAACAGCAATGATTTAAAAACTCTTTTAGCACCTGCATTGACCGATAAAATCAATGACCGTGAAATGTTTATGAAAGGCATTGACTACTCGTATTACTACGAAAGCGATTCCGATACATTTTAACGGGAAAATATTTTTTTATTTCGACCCGATAGGGGTGATTTTGAGATTACATATAGAAAATAAACCCGTTCGGGGCGTTTTTTATTTCTGCGAAAATGGTATTGTAAGGGTATTTTGGACAATTTCTGTTGGAAAATTCCAAAATGCCCTTTTGTTTTTACTCTGAAAATTTTGCTTCTGCGGCGAACGCGTATTCCAACTCAAATCTTTATGGTCCGACAAAAGATATGTAACAATCCCCGGCTTCCTTTGCGTTGATCAGCATCGTTTCAAATTTCTGACAAAATTCCTCGTAAAAGTCGATCAGATACTGTTTCTTGGCTGTCAATAATTGCTTTTTTTCTGCATCAGAAAAATAAAAAGAAATAAGCGAACTATGCCCATCCCATTCAATATGACTGGTCGGAGATGTTTTATCAAGAATTTTCTGGACTTTCGGATTGTCAAAATCATTATTCAAAAGATCACAGAAATTACGCATTTCTGTCAATGCCTTGCCCGCATTTTCTAAGGTTACCAAATTGTCCTCCAGTTAAGCCTCAAAAGGTTTAGTAAAAAATTCAAGAAAAAATGGGATGATGTATTCACAACAATCATTCAAATCCATCCAAAGACACATTTCAGAATTTCCGCAATGCAGACCGGCATACTCATTGACTTCTTCGCAGACACCTCCGATGGCCATATCCCCGCCATCCATTCTTTTTTCAGATATCCGGATTTTCAATTTTGCACTCGTAAAACACCAATCTTTCAGTTCCCGGAGCGTCGGGACATTAAATTTTCGTAAAATTTCCACCGCGGCTTGATTATTGAGATATTCTGCGTAATCCAAAATTGTCATAGGTTGTTCTTCAACAACAAAATCGAATACTGAATCAACTATTATATCCAGTGTCAGAAAATATTTCAGTACCTCAATATCCGGATTTTTTATCGCGCAAAAAACAGCTTCCCTCCCAAGACCATATTTATATTCAGCCTCATCTTCAACCAGTATCCGGCAAAGTTCCACGCTGCCAAATTCGGCGGCATACTCAAGACATGACCGGGAATCATCTTCGCAATTTCCGGCATACGCACCATTGGCAATGGCTTGTTGAGCTGCATTGAAATCATTATTTTTACAGCTTTCCAAGAGAATAGTTTGAATATTATCCGGTATTCGCTGATTGTCAGGACTGCAAAGATGCATTTTGCATATTTTACCGTTTTCAACTTCACATTGCAGCAATCGCGGTTCCATAAAGGGATAAAAATCCGGCTTTTCTTTATAAACATAGTGATCAAGAGAATGCATAGCTTTTTGCAAAACAATTTCAATCAAATATTTGCAGCAGCGGCATTCAATGATTTCAAGAGAATGAGGATAATCAAAATTTTCCAGCTGCTTTTCCAGATATTCCTGATACTGTTTCCCGTTTAATGGAGGAATATCCTCAAAATCAGAAATGTACTGAAAATTATCTGTTGTAATACTCGGCAAACGATAGCATGAATGAAATTCATATATTTGTTTTAATTCATCAACTATTTTCCAGATTTCCATTTGTAAACTCCTGTTGATTACAGCATTCATTGAAATTTGAAATAATATATCACCCGAGAGTGGACTTTTTGCGTCCACTCTTGCACTATTTTCAAAAAAAATCAATATTTTTTCAATAAATGGCAGGGAAAATAACGAAACAAATCTGTTTTTTGTTTCGTTATGCTGTTGAAAAATACTTTGCAGCAATTATATTAAATCAAAATGTTTTTATGGCAAATATTGAATTATGAGCAAAAAGATAGGATTACATTGTAATGAAGATGACAGTAAGAAAAGCGGCGGAAATTGCAGGCGTTTCTCCCGCATCGGTATCAAGAGTTCTGAACGGTCAGAGCGGAGTCGGTGATGAAACAAGAAAAAAAATTTTGAAAGTTATTTCTGATACAAATTATTATCCGCGTGAAAAATCCCTGCGCGGCGGAAATATTGCTTTGTTTATGCCGCAGAATAATCTTTATCATCAACATTTTTTTGCATATTTGCAGCAAATCTTACGCATTTTCAATCAGAAATGGAATTTGCTGCTGCTGCCGCATGATTTGTCTGCCAATGAATTTCGCCGCAAGTGTTTGCAGGAAAAAATCGAGGGCATTATAATTTGCGGTTTTTCACTGTCATCACCGGAACTTGAAACTGTCATCGCCCAGAAACCGCACGTTTGGCTAAACAGCCATTATCTCGGCGACAGCAATTCCAATGTCTTGATAGGCAATGAATTCGCGGGAAAATTAGCCGGGCGGTATCTTATCGGAAATGGTTGCAAAAAATGTGCAGTCATTGATATTCCGTCACAAAATCCCGGTGCATATGCCCGTTGTGAGGGATTCAGATTTGAGTGTTTTTCGCATAAAACGGATTTTGAAAATCTGAAGTTTGATACTGCGATGCTTGAAACATTAAGTCAGTCCGAGTTGGAAAAATTTTTTTTCTCGGCGGCGCAAAATGGCGTTTTCAAAAATTTCGATGGGATTTTTATTCCTGAAAGTTATCTGCTGCCGTCGCTGCATATGGCGTTGCGTCGTACGATGGATAAGTTGCCGATTCTGGTTTGCGGTAATAATTCAGAGGAACATATGGCAGGGATTTTCCCCCGTCCTGCGGTAGTTGATCTCGGTGGAGAATTGCTGGTTGAACTGGCGTGTCAGGAATTGTTTATGCTTATTTCAGGCAAGAAAAACACTCCCGAAAGGTCATCTTTTTTTATCAGTCCGAAACTTTGTTTGCCGGAGTGAAAAAAATAAGAAACATTACCTAAATGTTTCGTGAAAAAAATTATGATATTTTTACCGGAAGGCTTGAAAAAATTTTTTGCAGAATTATATTCTCTCTTAAAGAAGATATCTTTTGTTACAAAAATCAGGGGAATATAAAATATGAAAAAAAGAATTGAAGGTATCGTTCCGCCGGTGGTAACTCCGCTTAAAAATGACGGAAATTTGGATTGCAAAGCACTGTGTAAACATCATGAATATTTGATCAAAAATCGCGTTGCCGGTCTGTTTGTTCTCGGAACGACCGGCGAGGGGCCCGCTCTGCCGCTCAAGTTAAGACAGGATACTATCGTTAAAACTATCGAAAACAGCAATAAACGCGTCCCGGTGCTGGTCGGTATCAGCGCCGATAATCTGGAAGCTTATCTTACCATGGCAGATTTTGCCGCCAAAGCCGGGGCGGACGGTGTAGTTGCCGCGCCGCCTTGTTATCTGCCGTTGGAAAACTGCGAACTTTTGGAGTTTTACCGCATATTGGCGACTGAACAGCCGCTGCCGCTCTATGTTTATAACATGCCTGCCATGACTAAAATCGAGATGCCGCCTGAATTGGTTGTTGATATACTCAATCTGCCGAATATTGCCGGGTACAAAGACAGCGCCGGCAATGCCGCAAATTTTGCAAAAGTTGCAGAAAAAATGAAAAACCGTCAGGACATTTCACTTTTCATGGGGCCGGATACTCTGCTTGGCGGAGCTTTGCTTGCGGGTGGATGCGGCGGTGTCAACAGCGGTGCAAATTTGGCTCCGCAATTCTATGTCGGCATGTATGAAGCATACAAAAACAACGATACTGCGGCAATGGAAAAATATCAAAAATGGATAGTTGATTTACAGCAAATTTATCAATTCCGCGAAAATATCTGCTGCGGTGTAGCTGCCGGTTTGAAATACGCTTTGAGTAAGCTCGGATTTATGGAAAAATATATGATCCGTCCGGCTCGTCCGATCGACAATGAACCTGTTATTGACGATTTTGCAGAAAGATTTTCAAAGGAATTTCAAATCTGAAAAAAGGAATTACACTATGCAAGTTCTGAATATCGGGTCACTCAATATTGATATAGTTTACAGGGTGGGGCATATTGTGCATCCGGGTGAAACGCTTGCATCTTTTTCGGTCAGTAAACATGCAGGCGGCAAGGGCTTGAATCAATCAATCGCACTTGCCCGCGCAGGCGTGAAAACAATTCATGCCGGAGCAATCGGCAATGACGGAATATTTCTTAAAAAACTGCTGCAAAAAGAAGGCGTTGATTGTTCGGAAATCGCCGTTTTTGCGGATGAGCCGACCGGCTGTGCGATAATTCAGGTGGCAGACGACGGCGAAAACTCAATAATCCTGCTGCATGGAACGAATTTCTGTGTTACGCCTGAAATCGTCCGCAAAGCTCTTGAAAAAATGCCCGAAAACTCGATTGTACTGCTGCAAAATGAAATATCTGCCTTGAAAGAATGTATTGAAATTGCATCTGAAATGAAAATGCGGATATTTTTCAATCCCTCCCCGATGGATGAATCAATCAGTGATTTGCCGCTGGAGTCGATAGATACTTTTATCGTCAATGAAAATGAAAGCCGTGAATTGAAAGCTGTTGCCGGCAAAAGGATTGCAAATTGTAATATCCTGACTACTTTCGGCGCAGACGGTGCTGAATACTGCGGACGCAACGGCGAAGTTATACGGATTCCTGCCGTCAAAGCGGATAATGTCGTTGACACCACCGGTGCGGGAGATACTTTTACCGGCTATTTTATCGCATCACTTGTTCAGGGCAAAAATCCTGAAAGTGCCATGAAAACTGCCGCCGCCGCTGCTGCGATTGCTGTCAGCCGTCAAGGAGCTGCTGAATCAATACCATATATGAATGCCTTGAAAGATTTTCAATTTTAATACATATCAACCTTTAACAGAAAGGAGCAAAAATGAAAAAATGCTTCAAACAACATGATGTAATATACATTCTTTCATGTTTTTTCGAGGCTGTTTTCATATTTTGTCCTTTCTGTTAAGGGGTTGGGTTTATTTACACGGCATAGCCGCAATGAGAGCGGCGGGGGGGATGTCCATCCCCGCTTTATTACACGGCATAGCCGTAATGAGAGCGGCAGGGACATGGCGGACAATGTGGGAGTTTTGGGAGTTTTGGG
>JAZSRU010000098.1:0-5092 GCA_045538635.1 Victivallaceae bacterium | reverse complement strand
TGAACAAAAACAAGCCTGCTGAGCGCATGGATAAGGTGCAGCTGATTGATGCCTCACACTGCTTTGAAGCCCGCCGTAAATCCATCGGAACCAAGCGTAATGACATTACTGATCTCTGCCGTGAGCTGATCGTTACGGCATACGGTGAGTTTCAGGATGGCAAGATCTACGGCGACAAAGCCGGTGTTTACTGCCAGAGCAGGATTTTTGATAAGATCGAGTTCGGGTACAGCAAGATCGTGGTGGAGCGTCCCCAGCGGAACGAACAGGGAGAAGTCATCCTTAAAAAGGGTAAGCCCGTGGCTGACACCGCCTTGCGTGATACCGAAAATGTACCGCTGAAAGAGGATATTGCAGAATACTTCAAGCGAGAGGTGCTACCTTATGCTCCTGATGCGTGGATCGACAGCAGCAAGACCAAGGTCGGCTATGAGATCCCCATGACCCGGTACTTCTACGAATACCAGAAGCCTGAAAGTGCCGCCAGCATCGCTGACCGCATCACCACGCTGGAATCTGAAATCACCGCCAGTCTGAACAACCTCTTCCACAAGGGGAACTGACCCCATGAGAGCGATGAAAGACAGCGGTATCGAGTGGATCGGGGAGATCCCGGAGGGGTGGAGCAAATACCTGTTGTTCCAGCTCGTTGCGCAGGTCAAAACAAAAAATGAAAACCTTCAGGAAACCAATCTGCTCTCCCTCAGTTACGGAAAGATCAAGCGCAAAAGCATTGATACAGTTGAAGGATTACTTCCAGAAAGTTTTGATGGTTATAACATTATAGAAAAAGATGACATCGTATTGCGCCTCACTGATTTGCAAAACGACCACACCAGTTTGCGGGTCGGTTTGGTGCAGGAACGTGGAATTATCACCTCCGCGTATCTGACTCTTCGCAACCGAAGCAATAATTCTTCGGCGTACCTATACTACCTGCTGCATTCGTTTGACATTGTCAAAGGCTTTTACGGCATGGGGGCTGGTGTTCGGCAAGGTCTGAATTGGGAAGGGTTAAAAAACTTTGAACTCTTTTTACCCCCGCCTGCCGAGCAGCAGCGTATCGCGGCGTATCTGGATGAGCAGTGCGGTGAGATCGACAAGGTGCTTGCGAAGACCAGAGAATCCATTGAAGAATACAAAAAGCTGAAGCAGTCCGTCATCACCGAAGCCGTGACCAAAGGCATCCGCCCCGACCGCCCCATGAAGCCCAGCGGTAATATTTGGTTTGAAGTTATACCAGAGACATGGGGATTGAAAAAAGTCAAGTATCTTTTTAAGATCAAAAAGGATATCGCAGGCAAAGAAGGATTTACTGTACTTTCTATCACTCAACGCGGGGTTAAACCAAAGGATCTAACGAAAAATGAGGGACAGCTTGCTGAAAACTACAGTAAATATCAAATTGTGTGTCCGGGGGATTTTGCGATGAACCATATGGACTTACTAACGGGATGGATAGATATTTCTAAGTTTCACGGAGTTACAAGCCCGGATTACAGAGTGTTCACCTTAATAGATTCAGAAAAGCAAAATCCGCATTATTTCCTGTACATGATGCAAATGTGCTATTCAAATCGCATTTTTTATGGTTTGGGACAGGGGGTAAGTGGCATGGGACGCTGGCGATTGCAACCAGATAAATTTTTGAATTTTACAATTCCTGTGCCTTCGTTGGACGAACAACAGGAAATTGTTGCATACCTTGACCAGCAATGCGCAGAGATCGACCATCTGATCGCTAAAAAAGAGCAGATGATCACCGAGCTGGAAAGTTACAAAAAGTCCCTGATCTATGAGTGCGTCACCGGCAAGCGTGAGGTGGCAGGATGAGTGAACTGAACCTGACTGCAATGCTGACAACGATTTCAGCCGCCTCGGCAAGTTTTGTTGCAATCTTAGGAGGATTTATTGCCAGCAAGCTCCTGAGCATCAACGGCGAACGAGACGCTGTTGCAGGGCAGATCGCCAACCTGTCAGCTCAGGTTGAATTCAAAAAGCAGCGCAAAAATAAATTTTTGGCGGCCTTGAAAGATGATGCTGTTTGGGTCTTTATCATCAAATACATAGATGAAATTTTTTCTGGTAAAACTCTGGAGGAAGTGTATAAGCGGGAAGAGTGTTGCATTGTTTCTGTGGCAGAAATTACTCCATACTGGAAAAAAGTAAACTCTTTGCGACCGATATTATTGGCAGCCTGTGACGATCCTGATGATCGTAAAGATGCTGCTGGAATACCTGTGTCTGTAAAATTAACTATTCAGGGAGATGATTTTTTAAGTAAGGTCATTCCTGATATGCTGTTGGCTGTCAAGCATATCAAAGAAAAATCTCATGGAATCAACTATGTTCCGCTCGTGGAAACGCCTATATGCCGAGAGAGTTCTCATCGTAAAGAAAATGAACGTTGGCAACATGAATATTGGCAAAAAATCAAAGATTTGTCATGGGATATTGATCAACTTGAGCTGCAAAAGGGGCTTCTTGAGCAACGGAAAAAGGAATTGAATACCCCATACGGCATGAGACGAGGATTGATTATTTTTGCACTGTTTTCTTTTTTTAATATTGTTATTCCGCTGACACAGTGTAATACTGTTTTCAAAAATCCGATGTTTTATTACGGTGTAATGCTGTTTTTTATGGTAACTTTCACGCTGGGATTGGCGGCGACATTCTTGTATCTGGTATCAATGCTGAAATGGCGGCCGGAGACAAAAACTATAACCTTACCGCCAGAAAAAGCTGATGCGGAGGATGCAGAAGATGAGGAGGATTCGGAATAATGGAAAATCTGGAATTGCTGATAAAAGAACTGGTCAAGCAGCCGAAAGAAACGGCGTGGCTTGAGTTCAAATTGAACAATGATGAACATCATATGATCGGGCAGGACATCTGCGCCCTCGCTAATGCTGCCGCGCTTGCCGGCAGGGATAAGGCATATTTTATCTGGGGCGTGGAAGACGGAACCCACGAGCTGAAGGGGACCTCTTTCAACTGGAGAACAGCCAAGGTCGGCAACGAGGAACTTGAAAACTAACTGCGTCATAATCTGTCAGCGAATGCTAACTTTGAATTTGATTCGGTCAGATTTGATGAAAAATGGTTCGGTGTACTGGAAATCACTGCAGCCATCGGCAGTACCGTGATGTTCAAAAAAGAAGAGTTTATCAGAATCGGCAGCTACACCAAAAAGCTGAATGATTATCCTGCTGTAAAAACTGAATTGTGGAGCCGGTTGCGTTATCGGGATTTTGAAACCCAGGCAGCTAAAACAGACTTGGAACTTTCCAAAGCCCTGGACATGATTGACTACCCGGCATATTTTTCACTGTTGAAGAAGTCGATTCCGGAAGGGCATGAAAACATCGCTCACGACCTGCTTGAAGATGAATTGCTCAAAAAACAGGATAACGGACTCTATACCATCACCAATCTCGGTGCGGTACTCTTTGCCCGCCGTATTTCAGAGTTCCCTACGGTGTCCCGCAAGGCGATCCGTGTTGTTCAGTTTGAAGGGAAAAGCAAAATTGAGCTGCTGAAAGAATATACCGGACAAAAAGGGTATGCCGTCGGCTTTGAAGGTTTGATGGAGTTCCTGAAAGCTCTGCTTCCTTCCAAAGAAGTTATTTCTGGGGCAGTGCGCAGTACAAAAGAATCTTATCCTGAAATAGCACTTCGTGAAACTATCGCCAATGCCCTGATTCATCAAGACTTTTCCATCAGCGGTACCGGTCCGGTCGTTGAAGTATATGCTGACCGTATCGAAATCTGCAACCCCGGCGCACCGCTGGTTGATATTGAGAGAATCATTGATACCCCGCCCAAGTCACGTAACGAAAAACTCGCTTCAATGATGCGCCGCCTGAGGATGTGTGAGGAACTCGGAACCGGCTGGGATAAAATTGTAGCAACATGCGAATTGATGCAGCTTCCTGCACCGCGCATTCAGGTTTTTCAAGAAAACACAAAAGCTGTTTTGTTTTCATCAGTTCCGTATAAAATGTTGTCGCAAGCAGATCGTCTTTACGCATGTTATTGTCATGCCAGTATCATGTATCTGAGGCGGGAACCAATGACAAACAGCACTTTGCGGGATCGTTTCGGCATTGAGAAGAAAAATTCAGCAATGGTCTCTCGTTTATTGAAAGATGCTATGGCAAAAAATCTTATACGACCAGTTGATCCGGAGGCTGCCCCAAAGAATCAAAGGTATGTTCCATTTTGGGCATGAGATTTTTACTTGACTGTAATTTGACTGAGAGAGCTGATAAACGGAGTTTTGAGCGGAAAATGAGGTCAAATTTTACTTGACTGTAACTTGATTGAATTGAAAAACATTCTGCTCCAATAAGAAAAAGGCAGTTGTTTTTACTTGACTGTAATTTGACTGGGAGAGCTGATAAACGGAGTTTCGAGCGGAAAATGAGGTCAGATTTTACTTGACTGTAACTTGATTGAGAAAGAAATTTTACTTGCTGGTAACTTGCTGAACAGGGGCAATGCGGAGTAGGTTGAGCAGAAAACAAGGTGAAATTTAACTTGCTGGTAACTTGCTGACGGCAGGGGATCGGAGCTGAAGGAGATAAAGAACATGGCGATAAATGATGATTCAGAAAAGCGGTTTGAAGCCGATATCGAAGCTTTCCTGCTGTCGCAGGCGGGCGGCTATGTCAGGAATGAGCCCCCTTACGATGCCAAGCTGGGGCTGTTTCCGGCTACGCTGCTGGATTTTGTAAAGCGCACCCAGCCCAAGGCGTGGAAACGCTTTGAGCTGCAAAACAGCGTGGATACAGACAAGCGTTTCTGTGATGCCTTTTTCAACGCCTGTGAGCGTGAAGGGGTGCTGGCAGTGCTTCGCCACGGCTTCAAGCACAAGGGTATCCCCTTTCAGGTCTGTTACTTCAAACCTCAATCCAAGCTGAACCAGACCGCCCTCGAGCTTTACCGTCAGAATGTCATCACCTGCAACCGCCAGTGGTACTACTCCACCGAAAACCACAACAGCGTCGATATGGTGCTGGCAGTCAACGGCATCCCCGTATTTGCCTTTGAGTTGAAGAACCAGTACAAGGGGCAGAGCGTGGATAAC
>JAZSRU010000026.1:0-15279 GCA_045538635.1 Victivallaceae bacterium | reverse complement strand
CGAACATTCCGCCGAAAAACAGCCTGACACCACACAGCCGCTGACACTATCGCGCCAGCGTTACAAAACGGGGATGGATATCCCCCGCCGGGGTAGCAAGGGGGCGGCGCAAGCCCCCTTGCAATACAAAATCAGTCTATGTTTAGTACAGAGCCTTATTTTTTAATAGTCGCAACAAAAAAGTAAAAAACTTATCAGGCTTCCGGAAAACCGCCCCGGCAATGGTTATTCTGCAACTGTCGCAAATTACCAGAAATTCAACACAAGCAGAATCACATTTTAACTCTTTTTACTTTATAAACTTTGCCGTACACCGATACTTTTGCAGTCTCTCTGCCGGTAAAAAATTAAAGAGGATCGAGAATCGCCGTCAGCTCAATTTCTCAATCCTCTTTTTTCTGATAATTATTTACAACGTTTACTCAAGCGGAACACTTGAAGGCGACAGCCGCTTGACATTGAATTCCAATACACGACCACGGCGTATTTTACGAATGTAAAATTCCGCATTATTGAATCTGTAAGTAATACCTACACGCAATGGCTTATCATACTCATCCTCAAACCATATTGCTATCGGTTCGCGTTTATGCGGTATATCAAGCATCGCCTCACGGGCAAGCAATGCCATCGGAGTTCCACCGCCAACGACATAAAAGCCTTCTGCCGGAGAATAAAATGTCCGCGGCAGAGGATCAAATTCATCATCCAGATCACCGATAAGCTCTTCAATAATATCTTCCAAAGTCAACATTCCCTTGACATTTCCGTGTTCATCCCGCGCTATCGCCATGTGGCAATAGTGTGAACAGAATTTCTGCAAAACATCATCCAGTGAGTCATCAACCAGCACAAAAAGGATCGGACGGATCAAATCTGCAAGTTTCGTATTTCCGGGATTTGCCCGCGATGACGCCACCAGCTCCTTGAAGTTCACATATCCAAGTACCGTATCCGGATCTCCCGGTTCACATACAGGATAACGGGTATGAAAATCTTTGGTCGTAAAAGTAATTGCATCACCGACTGTATGATCGCTGGTTATAAAAGAAACGTTTTCCAGCGGCAGCATGACTTCGGCAACTGTCAATTCAGAAAGCTGCGGCACAGCGCGGATAATACGCTCCTGCTGCAGATTTATCTGCTGGGTACTGCGGGCAAGAGCTGCCAGAGCTGAAATCTCATCCGCGGTATTATTGTTTATTTTTTTCTTGCCTTTTTCAAAAGGACGGTTGATAAAATGTACCAGCCATATCAGCGGATAACTGAAATAGATACATTTATCAAGAACCGGTGCGATATAAAACATTATTGTTTCATTGAATCTCACACCGAGAGTCTTCGGCAGAATTTCTGTATATTGCACCATAACCAATGTCAGACCAAGTGTAAAAACCCACAACCATGACTGTCCGAACAGATGATCAAATGCCGCACCGGCAACTGCCGCACCGATAGTATGTGCCGCAGTATTCAAAATCAGAATAAATGCGATCGGCCGATCAATATCATGTTTTAATTTCTGACACAATTTGCCCGCGGCAACTGAACGGCGGCGTATTTTCGCCAACTGGCTCGGGGACAAACTTAAAAGTGCTGCTTCCATCAAAGAACACAGCATTGAAACTCCGCAGGCCACACATACGCTGATTACGAGAGCGATGTATGCCTGCACATTAGATCCGGGCTCAGAGTCTATCATAGACTGCATCAAATCCTCCATTTTTACCTGATCAAGTCCGCATCCGAACCGACGGATGCAGACTCAAGATCAAATTATATTACTGTTAAAATTATTTACTGTTGCCTGCAGGAGTACCTTTATTCATAAACTTGGTATCCCATTTATCCACAGGAGCGGTCAAACCGGGCAGTTCTACAGTTTTTTCTTTCAGCTGCAAACGGTTTTTCAGGATTTCCGCTACTCCGGGAGTTGCAGTTTTCATTATTTTTGCCAGAACATTCTGACGGATCTGGCTGTACGGCGGCAGAATCAAACGCTGAACATCCTTGAATTCCTTCTGATGTTTAGCGTAAACAGCTTTGGCAATTTTTTCGCTGGCAACAGCCGCATCGTCATCGCCGTAAACAACATAAGTGAAACTGCGTTCAATCAAACCGTCAATGATGTCCATTGTCTTTTTATATGAACCATCCTTGACTTCATCCAGCCACTCTTTCATGGCAAAATCTTCCAGAGTGCCGTAATTTTTTCCCGGATGTTCTTTTTTCAGCATGTTGAAATATTCGCGTGCCTTTGAGAATTTACCATAGTTGTAAAGAAGCATGATCGCATCTTTCATAAAATTCTCTTTGGCACTGGCAAAGCTGTTGATATCCTCGTTGGCTTCAATCGTTTCATCAAAAACTTTCTTTGCCGCATCAAGAACATCGAAATTGGGAGTTATCATGACGCGTTTAAAATCTTTAGCATCAACGATCAGCAATCTGCCGCTGCGGAATGCTTCAAACAATGCCTGCGAAATCATACGCTCGCAATCAAGACTGCGGTTGCCCGGAGTTTTGCGCAACCCCATCGTCGCCCAATATATTGATTGAGCTTCCGGCAGACGCCAGTCGAGTTTACCATATTTATTGTTAAGTTCAAGGATCAGATCAGGATTGAGCTTGTATTTATCACGCAAATATTCAGCGCGCAGGAAATTGTCCATTTTGTGAACCATTTCCTCATTGTTGTTCAACGCCTTGACCAGAGAATCAGGCACTTTGGAGCCGCTGCGGAATGCACGGTGCAATGATTCCATATCAGTAAATCCGGCTTTGACGATGGCTTTGAAAACAGGTGATCCTTCGGGATAAATCTTCAAAAACTCATCATCGCTTGCGGGAGCAGCAGCAATTCCCTCCCAGTCGGGATCGTTGGTAACCACCAATCTCATATCATTGGCAAGCTGATTTTTGTAATACTGCTGCGCATCATCAAGCACATTACCGATTTTGTGCTGAAAAATCCATCCGAGTTCCTTGTAAAGCACCGGATCTTCCGGATTGTGAATGATTGCTTTATCCCGGAGCAGTTTCAACCCCTCATTGACCCATCTCCAGCGATCATCATAGAATGAACATGTAACTGAAATATTATATGCCATGTTCCATGCCAGAAATGCCGCAGCTCCCGGAAAATCCGGCTGCAAATCGGTGATCCAGTTAGCGAGCTGCACCATTTCATAATAATCACCTTTCTGCTGCAGACTGTTGGTTCGCAGCCACAGCAAATCTGCGATCAAACCGCGCAAACTGCCCAACGCAATCGTTGTGAATGATACCAAAGCAGATGACTGCTGAACATCCCCCTCATAACGCAAATGATGAGTTTTGATCTCTCTGTCCATCCGCTTTTCGACCTCAAAAATCGCAACCAGCATCACAATACTGACTATCGCGAGAACAATAAAGATCATATATTTTCTGAATTTGTTCATTTTCTCACCACCAATCCGATTTCACGCCGTCTGTAAACATATATTCCAAGCAGAACCAGCGGCAATGTACGGAAAATCAAATACGCCAGAACCAGCATTCCGATAAAGAAAAGCTCTATCAATTCGCCTTTGGCAAGCATATCTGTTACACCGAATTTCTGCAAAGGAATGACGAAAAAGAGCAATACATCGCTCAAAATCTTAACAAATTTATCGGATTCTGCCGCACTCTCTGCCAGATAAGTCGCAAAACTGCCGAAAAACAGATACGCTATCGACAGGAAAATCGCCGTCGGCAATGACAACGCACTGGCAAAAGCACATCCGAGTCCGGTCAGAATTACAAGCTCAAGCAGTATTACGAATACCGCACGGCAGTAATTGGAGAAAAATCCGGTTACTTTCATCAATACTTTAGGTCCGTCAGACGGCTGAAAATACTGAGTCTGCTTTTCCGGATCGAGATTTTTGTATGCCAAAAAAACCTTGCCGTCCGGAGTGACGATCGGCATTTCTTTCGGCAGTACGAGTTCATGAAACTCTCCGCTGCGGATCACAGAAAGAGGATATTGATAATAAAATATCTGATATTTCTTTTCATCAACAACTTTGCCGCTGGAGTCACGCTCAAACTGCGGCACACCGATATACCAGATACCTTCAGTCATGCGCTGATTTTTAGTGGAGACCTCACCGACATAAACACGGTAACGCAAAAAGAGCGGCTGTCTTTCTTTGGGATTTGACGGCAGACCTTCAAATTTCCATTCATGCATTTCATTGTATTTTGCCTGTGCATTTTCAGCAATCGCCATACGGCGCATTTCAGCCAGAATACTTTTTTCATTCTGTTCGGTGATACTGATCTGCTCACCGGTTTCGGCAACTTTCTGCAAACGTTCACGCAGAAGAGCTTTGGACCGTTCCTCAATATTCGGCGGTGCAAAAGTAAAAACTCTGCGCCCGACCAGAACTTCTGAATTGAGTTTGGCGCGATCCGCATCGCTGAAATCCTGCCGCGAAAACTGAAAAATAATCACAAAATAAATAACTATGGCTGATAATATCAGCAGCACCGCATGCATCAACAGCACACCGCAATATTTGGCGAGCCATATTTTCACACGGGAAACCGGTTTGGTTACCACCATGTGCAGCTGATATGTATCAATATCCTGCGTCATAATGAAACAGCTTACCCACAGCGACGAAAGTGCCAGAATGGAACTCACACCTGAAAAACTGTACAGCAATGCAATTTGAATGTATCCCCCCGCAGTACCGTCACCGGCAACTGTCAGCGGCATACCGATCGCACATATTGCCAGCACCAGCAGCAGGAGCTGAAAAATATGCGAACGCATAGCATTCTGCAAAGTTAATTTAATTATTGCTGAAAATGCTCTCATTTGTCACCCTTGAGTAATGAATTGAGTTTATCATCAGCCTCTGCCATTGCCTGTTTTTTCTCTTCTGCAATGGCACTTGCGGCGGCCTGTATCTGTTCTTTTTCGCTCTTATCGGTCAAACTGTGCAGGAACTGTTCCGCATCAACAGCTTTATTGGTATCAACTGCCGGAATTTCCGGTTCTTCGGCTGCGACAACTTCAGGTTCTTTGATAAGGGAATCAAGGACTTTATCCTTGTCATCATCACCAGTGAGATAATCAGCAATACCGCCGCCGCCGCGGACACCGTAAGTTTCCACACTTTCCTGACGGGCCTTGAAAATAACATCGAGGAAGTATTCCTCCAGACTGCGGCGGGGATGACTGACAGAAAGTTCACCATGGCTCAAATCCTTGCGCAAATCAGCAAGCAGTTTTTCCATTTCGCCCTGATTGAGAGTCGGAATGGTGATACAGGTTGAATCAGAAACTGTCAGCAGATCATTCATTGTGCCCTGCGCACGGATCTGACCGCCGTACAGAATAATAACGCGGTCGCAAACATCTTCAACATCGCTCAGCAAATGGCTGGTAACAAGCACGGTTTTTCCGCGTTTTTTAAGCATGAGAATCAAATCTTTGACCTCTTTGCAGCCGAGCGGGTCAAGCCCGCTGGTCGGCTCGTCAAGGATCAGAAATTCAGGGTCATTGATCATCGCCTGTGCCAACCCGATACGGCGCGCCATACCTTTTGAAAATTCACCGACACGGCGGTTGCGCGCATGCGACATACCGACCATATCCAGCAGCTGTTCAATACGCAAAGCGCGTTCTTCCTGTGAAAGACCGAACAATGAACCGAAAAAGTCCAATGTTTCTTCTGCGGTAAGATATTTATAAAGATATGATTCTTCGGGAAGATAACCAATCTCTTTTTTACTTTCAACAGCCTGCGGCGAACGGCCGAGAACAGAAAGCTGTCCTGCGGTGGGATAAAGCAGACCGAGAATCATTTTAACAGTAGTTGATTTACCAGAACCATTGGGGCCGAGCAAACCTATGACTTCGCCTTTTTTTATCTCAAAATCAATATCATTTACAGCTTTTGCTTTCGGGCGGCCCCAGAAGTCTTTAAAAACTTTGGTCAAACCGATCGCACTTACAATGGGAGCGTTTGTATTTGTGTCCGTCATTTTTTATTCCGTTGTTTTAGAAGTTTTCTCATTAAATGTAAGTTCCTCGCCGGTACGCACCAGACGGGCACTGTTGAAAATAACAATAATTGAACTCAAAGTATGAAGCAATGCCGCCCATACCGGAGACATTTTGCCGAAAGCTGCCAGCAGCATACCGACCAGTACGACCAGCAGACCGAAAGTCAAATTCTGGGCAATAACCATTTTTGACTTTTTGGACAGGAATACCAGCATCGGGATACGGCGGAGATCATTGGTCATCAATGCAACAGATGCGCTGTTGATGGCAACATCACTACCGATCGCCCCCATTGCAATACCGAGATCACCGGCAGAAAGAGCCGGAGCGTCATTGACACCGTCGCCGACTACGGCAACGCGCATGTGTTTCTTGATATTTTCAACATATTCGACTTTGCCCTCCGGCAGACATTCACTGCGGTACTCATCCAGCGAAAGCTGTGAAGCAACCGCCTCTGCCACACTCTGACGGTCGCCTGTAACCATAGCCAGATGGCGCACGCCGAGATCGCGCAATTCTTCAAGCATTGCAGGAGCTTCTGCGCGGAGTTTGTCTTTAAAACCGATCCAGCCGATTGCAATATTATTGCGTACGACATAAACAACACTCATACCATCGCTTGCAGATTCTTCATGACCGGCAATGGAAACCCCTTCCTGCTCCTGAATAAAATTGATTCTGCCTACCATGCATTGAACATCATTTACTTTGGCAAAAACACCTTTGCCGGGGACTTCCTGAAAATCTGTTGCTTCATCAAGTTCGATACCCGCTTCATTGGCAATTTTGAGCAGAGCCAGAGCTGTCGGGTGATTGCTGTAACGGTCAGCAGATGCTGCCAGCTGCAGCAGTTCAGCAGGAGAAACATCGCCGAAAGGATTGAGTTTGACCACAGAAAGCTGTCCGTCTGTCAGAGTACCGGTTTTATCAAAAACAAAAGCACCGATTTTGGCAGCAAGTTCCAGATGACTGATATTTTTAATGAAAATGCCCAGACGCGCCGCAGCCGCAACCGCAGCAACAATGGCAGTCGGCGTTGCCAGCACGACCGCTACCGGACAGGAAATAACCAGCAATGTGATAACCCGCTCCATCGCATCCGCTTCAGGAGAAGCAAACCATGTAACTCCGGCAAGCATGAGAATTGTAGGAGTATAAAAACCTGCATAACGGTCAATAATACGGATGATCGGAGTACGGGAGCGTTCTGCGGAAAGAATCATCTCTTTGACTTTGCCGAGAGTGGTTTCTTCGCCGAGTTTGGTAACTTTCAACTCCAGCACACCGGTAAGGTTTTGTGTACCGGCATAAACTTCATCACCTTCCCCGCGTTCAACCGGAATTGATTCACCGGTAATGGATGCCTGATTGACAGTACTTTCGCCAGACAGAACGACTGCATCCACAGGGAAGTTTTCGCCCGGACGGACGCGGATAGTATCACCGATTTTCAACTCTGAAACATCGACTGAAGTTTCAACTCCGTCGCGCAGCAGCCAGGCATTGCTGGGAGTGAGTTTGATCAAATCTTCAATGGAACGCTGCGCACCGGAGGCGGTGCGGCTCTCAATAATGATTGCCAGCAGCAGAATAAATGCAATGATCCCCGCCATGCGGAACTCACCGGATGCCATTGCCGCAATAACGGCAAGTGCCACAAGTTCATTCATGCGCACCTGTCCGACAAAAAGATCCTTGATCGCAGTAAAAATAATCGGCAGAGCCAAAACTATTGCGCCGAGAATTGCACTGAATGTTGACGGCATGGACTGTTGCGGAAAAAACCAGTTCAGCAGAAAAGAGTTGATAATAAGGATACCGCCAATGACAGTAAAACCGATACTGACTTTGGTACGGTTCAATTTGTCTTTTTCATGCATATTTCCGGTATCGGTCATGTTGTTTAAAGTATTTGTTTCCATAATTATTTTGCCTCCGCGTTATTGTTTTTCTTACGCTTGGGCGCTTCCGGATTGAGTTTGATTCTGACTTCACGCTGCGGTGCGGAAGTCCCGATGATATATTTGCCGTCCTGTGCGGAAAGGACTTCAGACAGTGTATTGTTGTAAAGTGTCATCAGCACAGTAGCGGGACTTGCAGTATATTCCTTGCTTATGTTGCGGAAATAAATGCTTTCCGATTTGATAGCGGAAACAACTGCGATTCTGTAAGATTGAGCATCTGCAATAATACCGGATCTGACTTTTGCGGCATCATTGAGAACTTTCATGCTGTATTCTTCGGCCTGATTTTTCAGAGCAGCTTTCTGATTCATCGCGCTGGCGACCTCATTGAATGCGGGAGCGGTTTTAGTGGGCGGAGTGATTGAATTCAGCACCACATCATCGACCACGATACCGAGATCGGCATTATTTACCATATTTATAAAGCGTGATTTGACAGCATCCGCATAAACGCTGCGCTTGGTGTCATAAATATCTCCGACTTTATATGCCGCGCTGATTTGAATGACCGCACTGCGGAAAATATTTTTCAAAGTTGTCCGCGGGCCGCGCAGTCCGAGTTTGACATCGCCTTCAGCAATATTTTCATCTTCGGCAGAAACATCACCGGAGCTCAAAACTTTTTCATAAAACTTACGCGGATCATTGACTCTGTAACCGATTTTCCAGTTGGAATGAAGAATATTTCCATCCCCGGAAAGCATATAGCCGTCGCGCCCCATTTCCAATGGCGGGATTGGAGCGCCGGGCATCAACTGGGCTTCACGGGAGCTGAAATCCACCGTCATATATTGGGGGCTGGTCTTGATATGGATGAAACGGTTGACCGGATAGGGCAGAAACCAATGCCAGTCGCGGGTATAAACATCTTTGAATTTACCGAATTGCAGAACAATTACGGCCTCCTGCGCTTTTACGGCAAAGTAACCGCCGAATGAGATAAAGCGCACCAGCATAAACAGTATCACCAGCAGCAGTATCGCAAAGGCCATCTGCAGGCTTTTGCTCAAAGCCTTCATGCCGCCTTCATACGCGCCGTTACTGTTTGAATTTTTGAATTTATCGTCTTGCATGGCACACCTTATTTTTTGTTGAGGTTGTCGGAATTGCTTTTGAGCAGATCAAAGGGAGCTGCATCAGTATCAAGCACAAGAGTTGTTTTGGTTTGCATGATCTTGCGGAGAGATTCAAGCTTGCGCAGGAAGATAGCAAGTTCGGGATTCTGTTTGAAAACAGCATAATATTGAGCAGCTTCGGCATCACCTTTGGCACGGATTTCCTTGGCTTCAGCTTCTGCGGCAGTAATGATGGTGCGGCTTTTTGCATCAGCGGCAATACGGATTTTCTGGGCTTCGGTATTGCCTTCAGAGAGGTAAATCTGCGCTTCAAGCTTGCGTTCCTCGACCATGCGTTTCAGCACTTCTTCAGTAATGCTGGCGGGTTCACCGAGAGCATTGATACCGGCATTGTGGATTTTGATACCGAAACGGGCGGTATTTTCAGCGAGTTCTTTCTGCAGAATGCTTTCGATTTCATTAAGTTTGAGTTTTGAAGAATCAACATTGATGATCTGATTGAATTTAAAACGGCCGAATGCGGCATTTTTGACTGAACGCATCTGACTGTTGAGCAAATCTTCAGCTTTGGCAACGGTTTCAAGTTCAGCATAAAATTTAGCGGCATTTTCAATGCTGTAAATAACAAAAATACCAACCATGATATTTGAACCGTCTGCGGTACGGGTTTCTTCGATTTTGCCCTCATTACCCTCAAAACAGCGACGGCGTTTATCAAATTTGATAACTTCCTGGAACGGATAGGGCCAGCGGAAATGCAATCCCGGAGTCGGGGTATATTCTTCGACTCTGCCGAGAGTTGTAACCACTGCGGTTTCAGTTTCATTGAGCTGATAGCTGAAAACCGCCACCAGCAGAATAGCACCGACGATCAAACCGAAAAATACTGTCGGCCAATGTTCCAATAATTTACTTTTGTTTGCCATAATTTCCTCCATATTTTATATTAAACTTTTTTTATTTTGCAGGGTTGCTGAGGGCGTCAAGATCGACATCGATAATGTCAAGTGCGCCTTTTTCTTCAAAATTCAACTCATACACTTCATTTTTCATTGAAGCACTGATGATAAATTTACGGATATCACCGCAATCATTTTCCAGAAAATCCAGATAAGTGCGGAGTTTGTACATTCCCGGCATGATCTGATATGATTTCAGCTGGGTCAGGAAGCGTTCACTTTCAGCAGAAGCGATCTTTTTAACACTTGTTTCGTAGGATTGAGCTTCCGATTTGATACGCAATGCACCGATTTCAGCTTCAGGAATGACTTTGTCGCGATAAACTCCGGCACTCAGAACAGCAGACATTGCGCGTTCTTTGGCGATCTGAGCCTCGTGGAATGCTTTAGATGTATCATTTTGGACCGGCGGATGCAGTCCTGCCAGATTGACAGTAACGATTTCAACCCCCAGACGCTCCTGATCAACGCGTTTTTGAATGCGCTGTTTAATGGTATGTTCCAAAGTCTTGCGTCCGGTCGCCATGACATAATTCAATCTGACAGAAGCGAGATATTTAACAGTTTCCTCCTGACTTATGCGTTTGATGGCCTGTTCAGGATTGGTATTCAAATAAGCATAATCAAAAATGCCTTCTCTGCGGATGCGGTACTGTACCGGCATCGAGAATGCAACCATATCAATAGCATTGGATGCAGATTTGCCGTTTGAGCCTGACTCACCGCCGGCAATCAGGAAATATTCACCGGCATCGTCATTGTGGCTGTGGCTTTCGGTCCAGTTGATGACATACATGGGGCCTTTGGGGCGTTTCGGTTTTTTAGGTGCGCCGTGGCTGTGGCCATGACCGTCGTCGTCTTCCTCCTCCTCTTCCTCATGTTCATGAGCGGTGGGATCTTCGCCGACAAAAATCTGTTTAAGCTGCATACATGAGAAACAGCGGATAGTGCCGAATGGCCACGGCTTACTGAAATAAATTCCGGGTTCAAGCAGATCTTTACTCAAAACCTTGCCAAATTCCTCACGGATACCGACTTCACCGATCCTGACCTGATGCACAGAAGTAAATCCCCAGAGGATCAATGCCCAGATGACAATGAGCGGGAAAAGTGCCTTTTCAATAAAACTGTAGATCCATGTACCTGAAACCTTGAAGCCGAACTGATAATCCAATGCATCGGCAACATTGCGCATCACGCCGCCGGGTTCAGTAAAAATCGAAAGCAGTTTGCTTTCAAAAATCGGACGGCTCTCTTCAACAGTGCGCGGGCGGTAGAACTCAATGATAAAGTTTACAACAAGTTCAAATCCGAGCAATGCAAAAACGCCCCAGAACACGTTGCGGATGATATCATTGAACCATTCAAGAATGTGCAAATTGACAAAAACCGCATTCAATGCGGCAAACAGCATCACGACAAAACCAACAACCAGATATGCCCCCATCGGACGCAGATAACGGAAAACACTCCCCCGTGCCTGTCCAATGAAAAACGCACCTGAAAAAATACTTATCAGCATAAAAATAACTGAAATAACAACTGTCTGCACCGGAGTTGCATGAACCGGAGCTTTGACCAGTTTGGTATCATGCGCCAATGATTCCGGACGCACAGAGTACCATTCGCGATAAAAATAGAAAAGCAAAACCGCAATAAGCAGAACTCCCAGCACACTCAAAACATACGGAGCATACTTTTTGTAATTTTCAAAAGTTCTGCCCGCAGTAAAACGGACATCTTCGTTTACATTCAGAATACCGACATTGTCTTTGCGCTTCATCAGCAAAAGTTTTTCCTCATCCTCCTGCGCAGCTGCACGCTGGAACATACCGTAGAAAATAGCACCGATTGAAAAAAGCAATGCCACCAGATACGGTATTATGCCCAACGCAAAAATATCGGATTTAACAAATGTATCGCCTCCCACTCCCGCCAGCATTGCCGCCAGCGCGAGTACAAAAGCGAGAACTGCACCGAAAACTGCCAATCTGGTCAGCAGTTTCGAACCATCAATGATCGATCTGATTTCACTTTTACTGCTCATTCTCTGATCCTGTTTGTTATTTTTTATTAAAATTTTTCTTTTATATTATATATGCAGATTTTTTGCGACTTAATGAAAATATCACCATTTTTAAAAAAAGACAAATTATAATACAATTTTTTTATCATTTTTCTTGAAAAAAATCATAAAAACTATGTTTTTCTGATAATTTCGTCAATAATCTCCGCTCATGATAACGCATTTTGCGCCTGTCTGCTGGGCATAAATCATCATATCCGGCAGCATGAAGAATGCCATGAACAATATAAAGCGCAATCTCTCTTTCAAAGTAACTGTCACGCCGTCTTGCCCCCACGCGTTCCGCAACATCAGCACAAACAAACAATTCCAGCCCTATATCCCCCGGAAAGATCGAATCCATATCATCCAGATAACTGAATGTGATAACATCTGTCGTCCCCTCGTGTCCGACATATTCCATGTTTGCCTCCGCCATTGCCGAATCGTCAAGAAAGACAATATTCAACACCCAGTCATGCTCAACCGGCAGCGGAGCAAGCGCGGCGGCATCCTTAATAAATTTCTTTATTTTTGCCGGATTCAACCGGCGGCTGCTCTTTGAGAGAAGCCACGAATAAGTCGTTTTCATCATCGTTTGTACTGCTTTCGTCTTTATGATATGCAATGCGTCCATGACGCATACTGATCAGATTTGTAACAAAACTTTCCCTGACTTTGTGCAATTCACTCAAAGTGATCTGCGCCTGATTGAGCTGATTATCGCGGAAACGCTTCTTGAATATCTCATCAATCATCATCTCGATTTTCTGAACACTGGGCTTCTCAAGAGAACGCACCGCCGCTTCACATGCATCAGCCAGACTGATGATAACCATCTCTTTTTCACGCGGCAAGCCGCCCTGATAGCGGAACTGCTCCTCATTGAAGCGGGAGCCATTTTTTGTATTATCATGCATGGCGCGGTTGTAAAAATAATGGACCAGGTCATTGCCGTGATGCTGATCGATAGCATTACGGATCACACGGTTGAGCTTGTATTTTTTTGCAAGCGCAAGACCTTCATTGACATGTTCACGGATAATCATACTGCTGACCTGCGGATTCAAATCAGTATGCTGATTATCATTTTCAAGATTATTTTCTGTAAAATATTGCGGCTTGGCAAGTTTGCCGATATCATGATACAAAGCTCCGCATTTGGCGCGGATCGCATTCGCGCCGATAGCCTTGGCCGCATCTTCCGCGAGAGTGGCAACCATCATGGAATGGAAATAAGTTCCCGGAGCTTCACGCTTGAGCCTTTCAAGCAACGGATGGCTGTTTATCAGCAGCAAAAGCGACATATTGGTCGGCACATTGAATATCAATTCAATAAAGAAAATGATCATCATCGCGGCAATCGCAGTCAGGAACCCGTTGATAAATGAAATTATCAAACCGGATATCAAAGTTTCTGCCAGCTTATCCGCATGCACATTGGGCAGGAAACAGATAAAACCTATCAGCCACACCGGCAGCATGGTCCAGAAGAAAAACGCCCTGTAATTGGCGGCATCACGCACCGCCAGAGCCGAAAACGAGCATGTAACCATACTCAAAAAAGCAAATTCAAATCCGCCGCCATTCATCAGAGCCAACAGCGATGCAACAAAAAATCCGATATAAAGCGCAACCCTGAATCCCAGAGTCACCGCAAGTATGACCGAGGCAAGAGTGTAAGGAGAAAAATAAAGCAGATACTGCTGCGGCAGATTGAACATTTCTCCGCCGATCATATACAATTTTATGGCGGCATAATTCACCAGCAGAGAAAATATGGTCACAAAACCGAGCAGCGCCAGTTTTTTGTTGCTGCGCATGATCTCCGGATGAATGTGATACATATAAAATCCGACAAAAGATACCATGATCAAACCGGTAAAAATACTCCGGAGCAGATTTTCCCAATCAGTATTTGTCTGCCGGTGCTGCTGCATATAAGCATTGTATTTTTCCAGCATTTTCTCATCGACGATGGTGTTTCTGGTAATAACCGGATCGTTCTGCTTCACAGAAACTATGACATCCGAAACATTATCATAAGCTGTTTTCGCTGCGCGTTTTGAAGCATTTTCGTCAAAACTGAGATTACCTTTGCTGCCGAAAAGTCCGAGAAAAACTTTTTTAGTTGACAGACGGCCGGAAATTTTGTCCGCCAGAACTTTTGCTGCGCTGTCAACGCTTTGAATATCGCCAGCCACACGGGGGATGTGTTCCCGTCCGGCAAGATCAACTATTACAATTTTTTTACCGACAGATTTCTTGTTCTTTTCAACAGAGCTTAAAATACCGCCTGAAATAAGTCTGTCGCGCTCCTGCACAAAATCATTCCAGGTCACATCATCAGCAAAAAGATTACTGAAAACAACAAAATCTTCAGTACCGAGAGCGACAATTTCCCTGCTGAAAGGAATTTTATCCGACGGCACATATTTAAATTTGTTTCTGTCCTGTTCTGCGGCAGCATCTTTCTGCTTTTCAATGCCGTAACGATTGCTTACTTCCTGAAAAAATGCCTGAAATCTGTGGCGGATATCGCGGCTGGCCGCTTCATCAACAACATAATAATCAGGTGCCGATTTTTCAGCATTTAAACGGGCATTGGCAGTATCGATGCTGCTGATGTAAGAAAAAGGGAATTCAGCAAAAACACTTTTTGCAGCAATCTCCCCGACAATAAAGTTCTGTTTGAGATCACTCCGGCACGGAAATGTGAGAAAAAGCGCACTTACAACCCAGAGCAACAGTAAGAGAAAAATAGCAAGAATACGGGATTTGTCTGCCGCAGCGGCAATAGCGCTGTCCTCTACTTTGCGGTTTTTTCCGCCGACAATACCCTTGCGGCGGAAATCACGATCAAGTTTCCACCGTCTCCAGAATTTACTTATTTTTTTAAACATATATTCCTTTCAGGAAAACATTATAATAAAGCAGCAATACCGCTGAAAACAATCAAAAGCACAATAACAAACAACAAACAACGGTAAACTGCAACAAAACAATATTCAAACAACTCCGGAGTGGATTTCTGAAAAATGCTGTAAGCAATAATCCAGAACACAGCCCCGGTGAGATGTCGTTTTTTGATTGATGGTGCAGGGATTTCAAGAAAACTTTGGTGAGAGTGCGCTGAAAGTTTGAGCGGAGCTACCCGTAGGGTAAC
>JAZSRU010000031.1:0-11814 GCA_045538635.1 Victivallaceae bacterium | reverse complement strand
GGAACCATGGCAGTCATCACTCAGGAAAACGGCAAAACCATTGACAATGCCGAAGCCGATTATGCCAACTTCAACCGCAACGTTCAATATATTTGGCCGCTTGCCTTGACATTGATGAAAAGTGCCGATGAAGTAAAACTTATTGAAAACGGAACGTATTACCATAATCAGCTTTTTGCCGACTCATTCGCACAATTCAAAAAAATGCTTACTACCAAAGCCGCACGTTCTGCACGCAACCGATACCCGGGTGTTCCCTGCTACGGCAAAATGTTCCTGACTCAGGGACCGATTCTCACACTTGATATGCCGAGAGGTGACATGAATCCTGAAGGCTCTCTGTATGCCTCTGTTCTCAATGTCTGGCCGCTAAAACTCCGTGCAGAATCCGCTGACGGAATCAGAACTATTGAAATTTATGACGGCGAAACATTAATGAAACGCTTCCCGCTGAACGGCAGAAAAACTTTTGACTACAATACGATTTTCCCCAATAACCGCCAGCGTCACATCTGGGGCAAACTCATTTCCATGAACGGCAAAACTGCCATTACCCGCAGTATGTCCAGCGATTCATGGATACTGCGTGACCTTTATTGCATGGACCGCAACAATCCATTATTCTACTCTGTACAAAAACGCCCTGACGGCAAAGATTTTCTGATGAATTACGCCGCTGACGGTGTAATCCCGTGGAAAGGACCGTGGTCAGCACGTATGCGTGCAGTCGGAGCTTTCGTTTCCGATCCGATTTACGGAAAAGGAAAACTTCGTTATGACGGCTCCCCCGAATGGCATCCGCAGGGCAGTATGCGCCCGGCAATTTACACAAATGACAAAATTGCCCCGAACTACGGCAGACATTCATGGACCGGCGATTTTATTCATAATATTGAAGGCGGTGTCCACAATCGACCGAATGTTGTCCTTCTCTCTTCAAATGTGCTGATTGCGACACAGGAAATGGACGGAGTTTTCCCTGTCGGTGCTTTCCCGCTGATTCATACTCATGCGACTTTATTCCCATTCAAAAAATCTGAATACCTTGAGACCAAAGCACGCCGCAGTCACTATCTTGTCCGTGTCGGCGGTGTTGCACCGTGGCTGTATGAACAGCATTTCAAAGTATTGAAAGATTATACCGTTACCGGCAAAAACAAATTCTTCCTCTCCCCAGGGGGAATTTCTCTTCGCGGCAGCAAACTTCTCCGGGCATGGCTCAACGGACAGGAAGTTAAATCTCCGAAAGGAATTTTTAAACTGCAAAAAGGTGATTTCCTGACTTATGAAGGCAATTTCTACGGCACACTTGCAGTTTATATTCTCTCTGACGGTCTGACATTTGACAGCCGCAACCACCGTTTTGTCTACACCGCACCGGAAGGAGTTGCCAAAGCAGGTACAGAATATGATTTGAAACTTCTTTTCTGCGGTATCAACCGTCTGGAGAAAGATCCCTTCGCCGTTGCTCTCAAATACGGCAAAGATTTCGGACTTGTTGAACAAGGGAAAACAGGTTATTCTCTTGACATTAAACAAGGCAAAGTTATTGCCGATGAATATACTCTCGACCTTGACGGGCCTTTTAAAGGAACTGTCAAAACTCTTGCTGCATTAAACGGTAATCTCGGAGTCCGCCTCTTCAACATGAATGATAACTTTACTGTCATGCTCAAGTGCGGAGACAGAAAACGCATTCTTCCCACTGAGGCAGGTATTGCTTATGCTGTTCTTAATGAAGTTGAAAGCGACAATGAAATTGTTATCGGTAATCCCTTTACTGCTGATTGCAAAGATATCAGAATTACCGTCTCAGGAGATTCAAATTATTCCGAATGGCGTGCAGAAATTCATAATCCGACAGATAAAACTGTAAAAACTGTAATAAAATCCAACCCCGACTTTACCGGTTATGTGAAAATTGAAGACATAACTCTCACTCCGGGTGCAGTCATAATCAGGGAATTTAAATGATATGAAATTTTATTATTTTAATTCAACACATTGGGACCGTGAATGGTACATGTCCAAAGACGCATTCCGTTACGGTCTTGTCAGAATGTTCAGTAAACTGCTGGATATTTTTAAAACAAATAAGGATTTTAAAAAATTCACCTTTGACGGTCAGACAATCGTCCTTGAAGATATACTTGAAATACGCCCCGAATGGCGGCAGGAAATGCAGTCTCTCATAGCCAAAGGCAATTTGAATGTCGGCCCCTGGTACGTTATGCCCGATGAATTTCTTGTATCAGGCGAAGCGATTATCCGCAATCTGCTTATCGGCAGACAAATCTCCCGTTCTTTCGGTGCAGAACCTTGGCCTGTCGCTTATGTTTGTGATATTTTCGGGCATTTCGGACAACTGCCGCAGATAATGGCGGGATTTAATATAACAGGTATTGTTGCATGGCGCGGTATTCCTTACAACGCAGAAGCGTTTCTGCTCTGGGAATCTCCTGACGGAACGAAAATGCCTTTGCTTCATTTCATGCCGCGTAACGGTTACGGTAGTTTTTCAATGGAAGTCAGAGGTCTGAAAGACACTCCGATTGATGAAGAAAAGTTCAAAAACCGCCTAAAAGAATGGCTTGGCGATTATGAGAAATTTTACGGAGAGAAAATTGTCCTTGCAGATGCACTTGACCATACAGAGCCAAATCATGACACTATAAAAATGCTCAACTGGATTCAGGAATGTTATCCTGATTCAGAAATAATACATGATGATTTTATCCGTTTGTTTACGGATGAATTTCAAAATCGCGAAAAACTTCCCGTCATC
Organism: Victivallaceae bacterium; assembly: GCA_045538635.1. GTDB lineage: Bacteria > Verrucomicrobiota > Lentisphaeria > Victivallales > Victivallaceae > RGIG5270. The sequence continues at coordinate 9,029 of JAZSRU010000031.1, read as the reverse complement.
AAAAATGAACTTATTTCTCCCATTGAACCTGTCCGTAACGGCGGGTATCAGATAAGCTCAACTCTCAGTTCTCGCTATGATATCAAACAGGCAAATGACCGCTGCGAAAATACACTTGAAAATGAAATTGAACCCATGCTTGCCGAAGCAGCCGTCAATGAAGATACTGAAAGTTTGCCATTTTTAAATCATGCATGGAAACATCTGATACAGAATCATGCGCATGATTCGATTTGCGGGTGCTCTCCTGATATCATACATCGTCACATGCTCCCGCGCTTTGAAGAAGTAATGACGATTGCAAATGAAATAAAACGTGAACATATGTGGCAGGATTTTGAACGCATCACCGGCAAAATGCGTTGGGAAATTCTGCATTCAGACTTTTACGATGATTGGGATAAATGCCTTGCAAATTGTGATGAGAACGGCAATTATACTTTACGTATTTACAATCCTTTGCCCTGGAATATTAAAAAAGTTTCTGAATTTGAAATTGCTTTTCCGACTGCCAAACCATATAAAACTCAGCATGCGACACAACCTTTCAGTTCGGAAAGCACATACACTTTTGAAATTTTTAACGAAAAAAATAACAAAGTTGATTACAAAATTAACAATATCATTCGTTCAGAACATCGTGTTCTTGCCATTGGCACCTACCGCGGCTTCAATGTTTACAATATCGTGGCAGAAGTTGATTTACGTCCGTCGGGCTGGACTGAATATAAAATCCGTCCGGTTGACCATCCAGTGCGAAATCTGCGTTCACTTCTGGCAGGCAGACACAGTGCTTCAAACGGAATTATTTCTCTGAAAATCAATGATAACGGAACTTTTGACATTACGGATTTACGTTCAGGAAGTACCTTCGCAGGACAAAATGACTATCGCTGGCATAGAGATATCGGCAACGGCTGGGCATTTGTCGAACCTATAGGCGGGGAAGTTACTACCGGCGGTTATCTTAAATCAATCCGTATAGTACATGACAGTTCAGAACGAGCGGAATTTGAAATCGTCAGAGCCTTTGACATTCCTGCAGAAATAATTTTCAAAGGCGGTGTTTATCAGGATTTCAAAGGATTTTTTGCAAGCGATAAAATAATTACGCAGGAGATAAAAACTTTTGTTGCGCTTGACCGCAACAGTGACGCTTTACAAATCCGTACTGAACTTGACAATAAACTCAAAGATATCCGTCTGCAGCTTATTGTGCCGACAGATATTACAGACGAATATTTTGCAAATCAGCAATTTACGACAGTTTACCGTCAACCGGGCAGAATTTGTAATATTGAATCAGAAAGTTATCAGGAACCCGAATCCCCCGACAAAAATTTTGAAGGCATTATCGGTAAACGCAATAACAAAGGCGGTCTTGTTTTTATCGGGAAAGAAGGCTTGCATGAATGCGGATGCCTTGCTGAAAACGAAGGGGATTTAACCGTTACGCTTTTCCGCTCATTCCGCCGTACTGTTATGAGCGACGGTGAGGTTGAAGGTCAGCTCAATAAGCCGCTATCTTTTAAGTATTTGCTGAAATGTATCACACCTGATTGCACAATGACCGAACTTAATCATCTGCGCAAAGAACTGCAGACACTGCCTGTAACAACACATCTTGTTCCTGATTATCTTATCATGGAACATACAGACGGAAGTTTTATGCAGCTTGACGGAGATTTGACATTTTCAGCATTGAAAACAGCCGATAACGGAAACCAAAACTCTCTTATTCTCCGTTTGTATAATCCGGAAAAAGAGAGCAGAAATGCCACTGTCAAATTCGCAAAAACAATTAAACAAGCTGAACGATGCCATATTGATGAAACAGTTCAACATTCCATTGAATTTAAAAACAATACATTGCTTGTCAAGGCAGCACCGTATCAAATAATAACAATAAAATTAACTTTTTAAAGGTTGATTATGAAACGATCAGAGATAAATAATTACATTGCCGAGGCGGAAAAATTTTTTGCACAGCACGGATTTATTCTGCCGCCTTTTGCCGGCTGGGGCATTGAAGATTGGAATAAAAATAAAAACATTGCAGGTGAAATAATCGACTGCGGTCTCGGCTGGGATGTCACAGATTTCGGCTCGGATGATTTCCTGAATACGGGACTTTTGCTTTTCACTTTACGCAACGGAATTGCAAATTCTGCAAAATATTCCAAGCCTTATGCCGAAAAAATTATGATGGTGCGTCCGAACCAGATTACTCCGATGCACTGTCACTTCCGCAAGCAGGAGGATATTATCAATCGCGGCGGAGGTATTCTCATTTTCCGACTTTGCCCCGCTGAAAATAATAAACCTGCAAGCGGTAAAGTTCAAGTTATGAAAGACGGCATACTTATTGAAACTGATTCAGAAAGTGAAATCAGTCTCTATCCGGGTGAAAGTCTTACTCTCGTTCCCGGCGCATTTCATACTTTTCGGGCGGACAGTGACAACGGAGCGGTAATGGTCGGCGAAGTATCATCTGTCAATGATGACAATACCGACAACTGTTTTGCAGAAAAACGTGAACGTTTTCAGGAAACTTGCGAAGACGTTCCCGCTTATCGGATGATTGTCAGTGACTATAAAAAAATCATTTGATTTTTGCAAGTTCAACATCATACCCGGTAGTTTGCCTGCCGACGGTAAATTCATTGACAGTTTCAATACCGTCGGCAGTTGCTTTTTCGGTTGATTTGACAGTCACATTATCTTTGACACAGGAGAAAGTTCCGTAGCCCATTGACGAAAAAATGTCCGTTAGCTTTACGGAAGCCGATTTGTGCTTCAAATGCCGCAGCCTTTTCTTTGGTTTCAAAGGCGAAATATGCTCCAACTTTCCAAGGTTTGAACTTTGAGGTATGGGGAACTTCACCGGCGTTGTGTTTGGCGAGGCGGGATTTCAAATCTGCTGTACTGCCGATATAACGCTGTTCCGGCTGGGAAATACTGCGTAAGATGTAAGTATAGAACATTCGATTTCTCCAATTCTCTGCCGTTAGCCCTCCGTCGCCAAGGCTTCCTCCTCCGCTAAAGCTATTGAGGATAAATTTCCAGGCATCTTTCGCCCGCTCCGTTGCACTCCGCTTATTTTTGCAAGCAAAAAAAATCTACGGATAGCAAGACTGGCTTGCCAAATCAAAGCGTATAGCCCTCCGTCGCTCTGCGAGCTATGGAGGGCATCCTTCGCAGTCGCTTCACTCCTTTTTGCTTTGCAAAAAAAATCTACGGATAGCAAGACTGGCTTGCCATCCGTAGCTTTAGCGAAGGATGGTGGAGGTAAAATCCGTTCTTCAACCCGAGTAAGAGAACATCAACTTTTCGACCATTGATTTTAAGGTGGTCATTTAATTTTAATTCGGAAATCATCCGGTATTTTCCCGACATAAATCATACCGTTTCGGAATAATATCAAAGCATTTTGACATTATTTCACATTTTTACGGAATTATTCCGCATCCATAGAGAAAGATTTTGTTCAGAAAGTGGCTATCTCAAGTAGTCAGAAATCTCTTTTTGCCGCAAAAAAAATGCTTTGCACGACATTGTTTTGTAAAAAAATATTAACAAAAGTGTTTTTGTAAGAGATTTTTTCTCATTCATCTTGAATTTTTATTAAAAAGTATTATATTAATAGTAGAGCAGGAGGATAGTGCTATGATTATTGAATTGAAATTGAAGAATTGGATGTCATTCCGCGATGAAACCGTTTTTTCGTTAGTTGCCTCTGGAGAAAAAAGACTATTGGCACGAGTTCCAACAATTTCTAAGACCCCCGTTCTTCATGTTTCGCCGGTGGCCGTGTTATACGGAGGTAATGCTGCCGGTAAAACAAATTTATTTTCCCTGTTTTATTTTTTACGTCGGTTAGTGCTATCTCCATTAAATGATGAAAAAAAAGAAATTCCACTAAAACAATTTTCCTTATTCAGTGAAAATAAAAATAAAATAACTGAGATCGATTTGACTTTTTTGGCAAGTAATAAAACAATTTTTTTGTTACATCTTGTTCTCTCAAAACAAGCAGTTTTAGAAGAGTCATTATCCATAATAAAGCCGACAAAAGTACAACTGCTGTATTCAAGAATAGAAGACTGTGTAACCATAAAATCAACCGCTTTAAGAAAAAATCCTAAAATTATTGCTTTCTCTCAAATTGTTAAACAAAATCAGCTTTTTTTATCCTTAGTTGCATCAGAACATGATCTTTTGCAAAGAGCAAAAATGTGGTTCTCGTCAAGTTTAAACTTAATAGGAACTCGTTCTTCTTATGGAGGTTTTGGAGAGTTTTTGGTCAAACCTGAACGTTTAGATTTTTTTGCAAAATTACTACATAAGTTTGACACAGGTATATGTAAACTTGAAATTGAAGATTCTAGTGAGTCTGCGCTTCCTCCTGGCATATTGGAAGAAATAAAAGAAGATTTATCAGAAGACACCATGGTCAATCTTAATCTCGGGGGGTCACGTTTTTTTGTAACAAAAAGTGATGATTCTTTGACAATAAAAAAACTTGTATCATATCACCGAAACGAAACTGGAGAGTTAATAAAATTTGATTTACGCAATGAATCAGAAGGAACTTTACGTTTAATAGATGTTTTACCTGCATTTATGAATCTTGAAAATAAGAATTCAGATCAGGTTTATATTATCGATGAATTGGATAGAAGTTGGCATTATCTTTTATCAAAACAGCTAATTGGGACTTTTCTAGGAACGTGTTCAAATAATTCACGCAGCCAATTGATTTTTTCAACCCATGACTTGTTGCTGATGGATCAAGATATATTTCGTAAAAATGAAATGTTTGTTGTGGAAAGAAATGCAGATGGTGTTTCCTCTCTTTATTCATTAAATAATCCATGTATTCGATATGATAAAGATCTTCGTAAAATGTATTTGCAAGGAAAATTAGGCGGTGTTCCTCAATTGTCGTATTTTGGATCTTTAACTGCAGGTAGTTGATTATGTGTGCTTGGCCTTTTCAAAATCCATCAAAAACAAAATCTTGCTTACGTACAATTGTCATTGCTACAGAGGGAACTGTTACCGAGCCAGAATATTTTTCTCAATTAAATAGTATGAAAAAAAGTGCAAACTTTATTATAGTTCCTAATTATGGCAACGGTAGTGATCCAACAAAAGTTCTTGAACGTATGAAAAAGTACTTGCAGGAAAATGCTTTGGATGAAAGCGATGAAGCCTGGATTGTTATTGACCAAGATAAATGGACAAAGGAGCAAATGGCCGAAGTTGAAGCTTGGTGTAGCGAGAATTTAATTCAGCATCATATTGCAGTTAGTAAAAAGAAATTTGAACATTGGCTCAAACTCCACACTAAAGGAGATAAAGAATCGGAAAGAAAGTATAATCACCTGTTAACGGGTAGGGATAAGCATATCCCAGATGGTTTTATAACAAAAAAACGAGTTTTAGATGCAATTCAAAAAGCTAAAAATCTTGCACCAACAGCTAAGTCCGTAGGAAATGTGTATGAGTTAATTGAAAAATTTTTTTCTTAAGCTGCATCACTGTTTGCAATGTTATATCAGTAATTCAAAGTAAGCTGTATTTTGATGATTATTTGCAAGATATATATTTTTAGTTAAAAAAACTCTGGAATGCTATGCATTTGCAAGTACTTACTGGAGTTTTTGTTGTTTGATTGCTTTCAGCCACCACATTCCGAAAAGTTCCATTTGTTCCTTTTGTCTGGCAATTTACTTCCATAGTGTTCCCCGCTTCGGAATAATATCGAAACAAATTGACATTATTTCACATTTTTACGGAATTATTCCGCATCTCTGCTTGATTTTGCATAAAAAGTGCATTATTTTTCAATGGAATCAGAAAATCAGGAGTACGATATGATTGAAATAATAACTGCTGACATTACCAAACTTGAAGTGGATGCTATTGTCAATGCCGCCAACTGTTCGCTTCTGGGCGGCGGTGGCGTGGATGGTGCGATCCACCGGGCTGCCGGATGGGAACTTCTGGATGCCTGCCGTAAATTCAACGGTTGCGAAACCGGCGAAGCCCGTATCACGCCCGGATTCAAACTCCCCGCCAAGTTCGTCATCCACACTCCCGGACCGGTCTGGCACGGCGGCAAGTGCAACGAAGCAGAACTCTTGAAAAACTGTTATATAAACTCACTGGCTCTGGCAAAAGAAAACCTTTGCCGCACGATCGCATTTCCCTGCATCAGCACCGGAGTTTACCGTTTCCCAAAAGAACAAGCCGCACAAATCGCCATCGAAACAGTTTTGAACAATATCACCGACCCCATCGAAAAAGTAATTTTCTGCTGTTTCTCCGACTCCGATGCCGAAATCTACCGGGTAATCTGCCAAAAGATGAATGTAAATCCTTGAAAAATCAAATTTTTTGCAATTTTTTTAATAAAAATATGAGAGTGGACACAAAAAGTCTACTTGCATGGAGTATATTATGTTTCTGTAATAACTGAAATATTTGTATATGGCTGTTTAACATCATCGGGTGTAGCTCAGCGGTCAGAGCAGCAGAAGAGCGAGGATCGTCATTGAGAACACATTTGGGTAAGTGTTACAATGCAGGCTTTGCCGTCCTCTGCGCTGCGTGTGGCTGGTTCGACTCCAGTCCCCGATGCCCATTTAACAGAAGTAGAGGTTAGTGCGTATTCAGGTGTCGTCCTGGTGCGGCTTTCCGGTGACATGATGAAATAACTCTGCACCTCACGCCCATTCTATTCGGCTCTACTCGGATAGAACACCGCCTCACCGGTGACGGTGAATGCGGGAAGCCAAGCGGGCTGCCAGTGGCAGTCTTGAACCCGCTTGGCTTTTCTCTTTCGTTGTGTAATTAAATGTTATGCCGTAACGTCGTCTACAAAAACTTCAACTGAAATACAGGCAATTCCCCAAACTTGCGCATTTTTTATCTTTGCTGGACCGCGATTGGGGCCCATAATTAGAAACGCAGTTGACTTTTTGAAACTTTTTTCTGCAATTATTCCAGTCTGTGGAATAATAACATCAGCAATTGTTTTTTTGTCGTCTGGGTAGAAGCCGGTGAAATATGCTGTTTTTCCAGCATATTTTTCATTTATATGATAATTTGATGTGGGAAGCACTGGTGATTTGCTCTTATGCGTGGCCGCATATGTTTTTTTCTTATCAATGTAGTTGCCCAGCCAATTGAAAAATGCACAACGACTCTCTGGCGGATAATACCAAACATCAAGACCGATTTCAACACATATACTGTTTTTACGCTCGTTAACAAATTGCTTCGACAATTCTTTTTTCCATACATTTGACCATGCTTGACCGATACCGCTATCACTTAGGTACAATTCATTATCAGAATATTTAGTTTCAATAGTATCCCAAACATCGTTTATGCACCAGTAACTGTCCATTTATATTTATTCTCCTAAAATGTTACTCAAATAATAATGATATCTATCGTATTGTTTAATGTAATACAAACAATGGCAAATGTCAAACAGCAAATATTTTTTAATAATATGAATTGTCCTTGAAAAGATTGTTATTGTGGTAATATGATAGATTACTATTGACTGCAACGGATATCTCTCCAATGGTATGGTAAAATCAGTTCTTCTGAAAATCCACCCCTTTTGCTTGTCCCGCCATAGCTATTTGAGCGGCGGCGGAAGGGTAAATTGTCACGACACGAATGTAGCGAGACAGCTTGCCGCGGCGGAGTACAAACGGAGACGGGAGAGAGATTTTTGAGAGAAAATGAGGGTTTCACCGGGAAATACCCTGCAGCAGTTATCTCTGATTAAAATATAAAAACAACACCATCCTTACTCCCGTAGGGAGCAGCTTCACAAGAGAGCGAAGCGAACGACTTCACAAGCGGAATGCAATGAAGCGTCTTCACAAGCAAGACTTCTGGAGTTTGGTGAAGATGTGAAGAAAACCTTCGGTTTTGAGTGAAGAGCGGCTGTCGCCGCGTGAAGAGAAGTCTTGCGACTTCGTTCCACCAAAAATAAAAGCCGCCCTTTTGGCGGCTTTAATTTTTGGTGGAGGCGAGGGGAGTTGAACCCCTGTGCCGGCGAGAATTGATGAAAACATCTACATGTTTATACTGTCTTTGATTTTTTTCGTCCTTTGCCTAAGCCGACAGTCAGGCCTGGCTCCAGACTACCCATTCTTTGAATCTCGCTTGCGACCGGATGGTGAAATCACAGAGCAAGGATACTGGATGACGCTCAATTCTCCTTAGTACCCGTCAGGAGCAGAACGAGACCGCGTTAATTAAGCAGCCATTGCAAAAGAAGGTTTTGCATTTATTTTTTTAACCGGTGATTTAAGAGGCCAACGGTCATCCTCTACATGCAGTTAACACCGTATCAGGTCGGTCGAATCCGGAACACCCCCTTTTTTTGAAAGGTAAGTTCAAAATTCTTGCCGGTGATTTTTCTATTTCTTGAGCATATTACAGCAGAGCATTTTCGGGAGTTACCCTGCGGGCAGCTCCGCTCAAATTACTGCTGTTCTATATTTCAGGAACTTAAAAAATCTTTGGCAATTTTTGCCTTCTACAGCGATATCAATATATCATCTTTTTCTGAAAAGTCAAGTGTTTTAATTTTATTGTACATAAAAAAAGCGGGCTGTTGCAAAATCTCAAAAAAGGTGAGCAACAGCCATTTTCTATTTTTTGAGCAGAAAAGAAGCACTATAATAAGTCATGACTGGATAAAATCATAACTTATTTTACAAGTTTTCACCGTCAGTTGTCTCTTTTCTCAAACGGTCAGTTTGAGAAAGAGTGGATTGGATATATTTTTAAGGAAATAAAAAAAATTCGGAATTGTTTTTATCGGTAACGATAAAAGCAATTCCTCTTAAAAGTTTTTGAAAGATGGGGTGGGGGGAAGATAACCTTTTTTCAAAAAGGTGTCTTTCCCGCAGAATCATTTTTGCAACAACCCCGTATTTTTACAGAAATAGGTTTAAAGTTTGGTTGATTTTAGGGTGGCAGCGCGTTTGATTTCG
>JAZSRU010000077.1:0-3768 GCA_045538635.1 Victivallaceae bacterium | reverse complement strand
TGAAAAAATAAGTTTATTAATATTGGCAGCGACAACGGATGATGCTTCCGCCTCGCCGATACCGTCAACAATCACTTTGTAGGATTTTTTGGCGATTGAAGCGATAACGGTGATTTTGTATTCTTTGTTCGGCTCAAGTTTAATTCCGGCATTCTTCCATTTTCTGTCAGCATGCCAGAGGGAAATATTGCCGCTCACAGTAACCAGAATACTGCCTATGACAGGAGTGTATTTGTCAGCACAGATCATAGAAATAAATGAAGCATTTGCCTCTTTGCGAACGAGAGTGAAGCTGTATGAAAAAGTGTCGCTGTTTTTCAGAGAAGTACTTAAATTTATCTGGTGCCATACACCGCCCCGTTTGACCTGCAAATATTTTTTGCCGTTTAAGGTCTGCGGAAAAACTTTTCCGGGAGCGTCAATTTTTGCAAAATCATTGCTGTAAGTTGCACTGTCGCCCCAGACGGGTGCAAAAGAATCTCCTGCCGCAAAAATTTCTGCGGCACACAACATTGAAAGTAAAAGTACAATTCTTTTCATTTTTATTACATCCTTTCTCAGATATGTTTGATTTTATTTTACAGCGGGTCCGCTGCGAAATGAAATTCCATTGAAATAGACGGGAGATTTGGGCGGCTGAACATCCCAGCGCAATTCTCTGCCCGGTTCATCCTGCGGCAGTTCGACCGAGAACTGTTTGTCTCCGATTGTAACATAGGCCTTGTTTTCCGATGCAACTATACGCAAATTTATCGTATATGAACGGTCATGTGCCAGACGGATGGAAGAAACTTTCCACTTTCCTTCACTGCACCACAAACGGACATAACCGCCCTGATCGCAGAAGACCCCGGCATACGGACGGCGTTTGGTATTGTAAATATAGAATGCCCATGATGAATCTGCTTTCTCTCTTGCTGCACTGAAAGTAACATCAATATCATCAGTTTTCTGCAATTTTGCAGGCAGAAAAGCGGAGATGTAATTACCCTCCGGAGTAAGTTTGTATGCCTGCTGCATATTGTATGCACCGACATCGGCACAGGGAACATTGGGAGCGACAGTAAGTTTCAAGCCTGCAGGTTTGGCAACTTCGGGACGAAGGTCGAAGCGGAAATGCTGATTTGCATTGACCGCAGGGAATTTGATAACATTGCGTTTGGGTGCAGGATGCAGTTTGGGAACTTTTTTGGCGCGTTCGACAATTTCCTGATTCGGCTGCCATGCCCAAGTCAATTCGGCATCGCTGTCATAAGCATAGGTAACAACATAGGTATTAAGTTTTTTGGATTTTTCGGGAGGTACGTTAATAAAAAGACGATGACCTGCATTGTGCGGCACGACTTCGTAGCCGTCAACTGCACTCTCTTTCAACGCTTTACCATTCAAACGGACATCGAGCATTTTGACCTTGAATTTATCAGAAACAGGAATATCCGCCGCCAGAGTAACACCATTCTGCGGAGCATCACATTCGGGAATATTTTTGAAATCAATACCGAAAGCTGAGCCGTTGAAAAAGCGTTCAGGACCGAGTTTGAGGAATTGGGTTATTGCACTCCAGCTGAAATTTTCATCATCCTTGCGGTTTGCAAAAGCCGTTGCATTATTCAAACGCAGCAGCACTCCGTAGGGCTGTTCTCCGAAAAATTCACTGAAACCTTTTTTGCCGAACAAAACGGAAAAACCGCCGTGATAACTTGCCTGCGGATAAAGCACCATAGTTTGGATATTATCGACTTTGCCCCAGAGTTCAACACGGCTTTTGCGGCGTTCACCGGGGGTAACACCGTAACTTTGAACGATTCTGCCCGACCAGTCGGTGAAAATATTATCGACCGGCAGACCGCGGTGATTGCGGGGCGGCAGATTATCAACATATTTGAACAACCCTCTGATACAATCAACGATCAGACGGTCATAACCTACTTCCGGCAATATCGGCATGGCATGATATTTCAAATAAGGATACATGATAGTTTCAACAGAATCATAACTGTGGCGGAAACGGCGCGGATGAGCATCTCTCGCTGTCCGCGCGGAAATCAAACGCTGCAGCTCCTCTTCTTCATACGGAAAAACCACCATACCGGTTTCATTGGCGGCATCGTGCATGGATTTTATCAGAGAATTTGACCATGTACGCACCACCTGATCCCCCGCAGACCCCATGACTGTCTGGGTCATGATAGTACCTCTGAAATCAGGATCGAAACCGTGGCAGTCAAGAACAAGTTCGGGGAAAAATTCATCCATAACCTTTTTGTATGCGACAAGTTCCGGAACTGTTTCAGGGTCAAGAAGTTCAAGTTTTTTAATATCCCAGCTTGTACCGCCTTTGATCTCTCTGCCGCAACTGTTGGGATAACCTGTATTTCGGAATGCACCTGCGGGATTGAGCGAGGGCATGACTTTGAATTCAAATTTTTTGAGATAAGGAGCAGCTTCGGGAGAGATAAGATATTCCATCAGAGCCAGACAGCTGTGCATGCCGTTGCGTTCAGGACCGCCGTGAGCTGAACCGACAAAAATATGAAATTTTTTATCAGAGGGAACAGAGCGATCGGTAATGGTCATGCAGTAAATCGGATCCTTGTCAACAGTATCAGCGATTTTTTCCAGTACGGCATGTTCACTTTTTTCATCGAAATATTTGACCGAAGCCTCAAAAAGCTTCCAGTCGATACGCCCCGGGTTGGCGCGTTTTGCCCAATCGTTATGCGGATAACATTCCTCTTCGGGAGCGGGATTGTAGGAAGCATTTTTCCATGGACGGGGCATATTTTTGAGATTTTTGATAACATCAGATGCATCGTCAGCAAGACAGCACGCAGAAATTACAGCAATCAAAAAAATGCTGCTCAAAAGTTTATTATTCATTTTTATGCTCCAAATATTCAGGAATTATTATTGATAATTTTCGACAACAAAATTTTTGTTTGAACCGGACGGAGCGAACTGTCCTCCGATATTGTATTTACCATTTGTTGTACCGGTAATATAATCTTTGCCGTAAGTACCGACATGACCGTCAGCGAAAAGGAAGTTTGCTTTTTTGGCATGACGGATGTGAATGGCATAATAACTTGCACCGCTGGCATTTCCGACAACCCACTGCCAACCAACGAGAGAACTGGTATCGGGTTTTGCACGGACAGAGTCAGTAAGAAGCATGTATTCAGAGGGAATATTGTTCCAACTTGCGCGGCGTCCGACAGGTACAGGATTACTCATACGCAAGATGGTAGAGGTATTGCCTGCATCAGCACTTGTCTGGTAATAATGTGAACTGCCGTAGCTGAAACGGACATTGACCTTTTTGCCGCTGACTGCATCTGACGGCGGCGGCAGAGCGGGACAGTAGACAGCTTTCTCTTCGGTAGTTGCACTCAAAGAGCTATTAAATCCTTCCCATTCAGTGGTTTTGATGATACCGCCCTGACCGAGCATAGCGACCCACGGTCCGACCCAAGTATTACTCCATGCGTCCCCCTGGTCGCAGTTGGGAACGATATAATCATCATAAGAATCCGCATAAAGCATATAAAAAGTTCCGCACTGCTTCAAATTGCTGTAACAAGCGGCAGCACGGGCGCGTTCGCGGGCCTTTCCGAGAGCAGGCAGCAGCATACCGGCAAGAATGGCGATAATGGCGATGACGACAAGAAGTTCTATCAAAGTAAAGGCGAAAGATGACGGCAGTAAAGTTTTTTTCATTTTTGACACTCCTATTTTTTTAATTTTCAACAAAAAAACTTGACTTTTACA
>JAZSRU010000188.1:0-23529 GCA_045538635.1 Victivallaceae bacterium | reverse complement strand
AGAGGTATAATAAGTCATGACTGGATAAAATCATAACTTATTTTACAAGTTTTCACCGTCAGTTGTCCCTTTTCTCAAACGGTCGGTTTGAGAAAGAGTGGATTGGATATATTTTTAAGGAAATAAAAAAAATTCGGAATTGTCTTTATCGGTAACAATAGCAATTCCTCTTAAAAGTTTTTGAAAGATGGGGTGCGGGGAAGATAACCTTTTTTCAAAAAGGTGTCTTTCCCGCAGAATCATTTTTGCAACAACCCCGTATTTTTACAGAAATAGGTTTAAAGTTTGGTTGATTTTAGGGTGGCAGCGCGTTTGATTTCGGTTGCGTTGCCGTCTTTGTCGATGGTGAAGTGATCGACGATCGAACCGTCAGGATCAATCACTTTTGCAGTCAGAGTATTATTTTCAACATTGACATGAACATAACTCAAATCTGGCGGATTCTGATTGCCTTTGGGGCCGTCAAGAGTGATCCAGTTGAATGGAGCTGTTTTCTGATAAAAGTTTGCAGGAGCTTTTTCGCGTGAGAAAAGTTCATTTGAACCTCTGAACATTCTCCAGTAGCGATGGCAATGTGCGCCTATCCACAGATGTATTGACTCATTCAGCAGCGGTTCGGCAATGGCGCGGACATCCTGACTCATGGGACCTTCATTGACTTGAGGGGAGATATGAGAGAGAACAATGCGGAATTTTGCATTTTTGTAAACATCGGATTGGACAAGTTTTTCCAGCCAGGCACGCTGTTTTTTGACCATGTAAGCGGTATCGAGAATGGGACCGATATGAGCATTGAGATTGCCTTTGGTCGTATCTCCGCAGGCGAGGACGATAAAGAGAACATCTCCGTTTTTGAACCAGTAATACGGTTTCTGACCTTCAGGAACAAAATATTTGTGCCATGATGATGCTTCAATGCCGTCAAGTTCGTGATTACCGCGGACATAAACCCACGGTTTTGCATCTTTTTGTGAGGTGAAACTGTCGAAAAAGTCAGCGATGAGGTCTTTTTCGATGTTGTGAAAATAGCTGGTCAGATCGCCGATGTGAGCGATGAAATCAGCCTGTTTGAATTCGGGCAGTTCACGCATTTTCTGCATATATTTTTCGCGGTCGGCAACTGTGCGCAGAGTTTCAGAGATTGAAAGCTGTGTATCGGCGAGAGCGAAAAAGTTGAAATTCTTTTTGCCGAGAGTTTTGAATGTTTTGACCGGAGTGTAAATTTCTTTGTGTACTCTTTCGCCCCAGAGAGAACGTTTTTCACCGCCGACGGGAGGCTGCAGCAGGACGAGTCTGTATTCATAAAGTGTGTCCGGTTTGAGTTCATCCATGCATATAATATGATTTCTGTCCGTATCGCGGAGTGCGATTTCACCGTCAATATTCCATTGCCGAGTCCATTTTTGAGTGCCGGCGACGCGGTAATCGACACCGGCTTGAACTGCTTTTTTGGTAATAAAAGCGACAGTCATGCTGTTTTCTGCGGGGCGGAGAAGCAGTTCAAGATGAGCGAGTTCGGCTTTGACCGGCTGATAATCAGGGAGTTCGCTGATGGTGAAGTTCCAGTTGATTTTGCGGTTTGCTCCGTAGCAGTAATCAAGCAGCCAGTTGGTACGGCATGAATAAATAACAATGGTGTTTTCGCCTTTTTTGATTTTTGCCGGGATGATATGATCCTGTGCGGATACCGGATCGTAATCATTGCCGAGTCCTTTGCGGCGGAATTCATAAATATTTTTGCCGTTGAGTTCGATGGCAAAAGCAAGACAGCCGACGCCGATATAAGTATTGTATTCTCTGTCAGATTTGAATTTGCTGACGAGGATGACATGATTTTCAGTGGTCATTTTGTCAAAATCAAAACGGTTGCTGCGCGATGAAATTTTTCTGCCTTTGAGCGGAGTATTGTCGGGCATTACGGGGATGCCGTTTTGAAATTTGAGCTGTGTAACATTTTTTTCTTCCGGAACAGAATAGAAAAATGCGGTCCATGTGGACGGTAAAGCTGATTTGGCGGATGAGATGGTAAAAACAGACAATAGCAATGCGAGGTAATTTTTCATGATTATTATTTTTCTTTCTTATAGAGCAGGATTATTTCGCCTTCGCGGCAAAGGCGGAATTTATCTCTGGCAACTTTTTCAACCATATGCGGATCATTTTCAAGCGCATGAACGTCGCGAGAGAGTTGAGCGCGTTCATATTCTTTACTGGTGAGCTGCTCATGGAGCAGATGATTGCTCTCTTTGAGTTTTTCTTTTTTGAGATAAACCGGATAGAGAACAATTATCGCTCCGAGGGCGAGAACTGCAAGCAGTATGATCAACAAAGTGGCGTTGAATTTATTATTTTTTCTGTAATCAGCCATTTGCCAATCCTTTATTCAGCGTTGGGGTTCAGGGTCATCAGGAATTCTATGTTTGTTTTGACTTTTTTCAATCTGCCGATGAGAAGATCCATTGCTTCGGTTGGCGGAACTCCGGCGACAGCCTTGCGCAATACCCATACACGCTGAAGTTCATCCGGATGGAGAAGCAGATCTTCTTTGCGTGTGCCGGATTTTTCGATATTGATGGCAGGATAGATACGGCGGTCGGAGATGGAACGGTCGAGGTGGAGTTCCATGTTGCCGGTTCCTTTGAATTCTTCAAAGATAACTTCATCCATTTTGCTGCCGGTTTCAATGAGGGCGGTTGCGATAATAGTCAGACTGCCGTGATTTTCGATATTGCGTGCCGCACCGAAAAAGTGTTTGGGCTTGTGGAGTGCGGTCGCGTCAACACCGCCGGAAAGGATTTTTCCGGAGTGCGGCTGCAAAGTATTGTATGCACGGGCAAGTCGTGTGATTGAGTCAAGAAGAATAACGACATCTTTTTTGTATTCAACCAGGCGTTTTGCTTTTTCGATAACCATTTCTGCAACCTGAACATGGCGTTCCGGCGGTTCATCAAAAGTCGAACTGATAACTTCAGCGGGGATCGAACGCTGCATATCGGTAACTTCTTCGGGGCGTTCATCAATAAGAAGAATAATCAGTTTGACTTCCGGATTGTTGGTCAGAATGCTGTTTGCAACTTTCTGCATAAGGACGGTTTTTCCGGTACGCGGCGGGGCGACGATCAATCCGCGCTGCCCTTTGCCGACGGGGGCAACGAGGTCAACAACACGGCTGGAAATGTCTTCCGGCGTTGTTTCCAGTACCAGACGCTCGGTGGGGAAGTAGGGAGTGAGTTCGTTGAAAGGAACGATGCCTTTTTTGTTCTCCGGCGGTTCATTATTGATGCTTTCGACTTTGAGAATGGCGAAAAAGCGTTCCTTTTCGCGCGGCGGGCGGATCTGTCCGGTTATGAAGTCGCCGGTTTTGAGCGCATAACGGCGCACCTGTGCGGGACTGACATAAATATCTTCACTGCACGGCAGATAGTTGTAAAGTTCAGAACGCAGGAAGCCGAATCCGTCCGGCATTACTTCGAGAGTTCCCATGCCGTAAAGGCGTCCGTTCATTTCGCAGTTGGCGCGAAGGATTTCATAAATAACATGGCTTTTGTCCAAAGCACCGATGCCTTCGATATTGAACTGTTCTGCCATTTCATAAAGTTCCTGCATAGTTTTTTTCTGCAGTTCATTGATATTGACGGACGGCAGGGATTCGCGTGCGGCAATATCGGCAGGATAATTGCGTGAGTCGCGTTCGATATCTTCATCGGACGGCAAGCCTTCCGGACGCTGGCTGGCGTAGTGCATTTCAATACGGTCCTGTTCATAATAGGAGTCAACAGGATAGCTGTATCCGTCTTCATCGAAACGGTGATTTCTGCCGAGTTCGTGATAAATGGATGGAACATCATCGCGCATTCCGTAATTGCCGCCGTAATTGAGAGTGTTGCCGTTTACATAATTGTTGTTGCGGTTATTGCGGTTATTACGGTTGTTGTTATTATTGCGGTTATTGTTGTTATTACGGTTGTTATTGTTGCGGAAGCGGTCGTTGCGGAAATTGTTGTTTTTGTGTTCCTGATTATCTTCGCGTGGAATATTTTGAGTTTCTGCAGTATCTGCGGCTTTTTCGGGCGCGGCAGGAGTTTGAGCTTCAGCGGGAACAGCAGTTTCTCTGTTTTCTGCATCAGCATCGGTTTTTTTTGATTTGCGGACATATTTTTTTACTTTGTCGAGCAAAGATTCTGCATGAGGTTCTGGTGTATCAGAAACATTTTTCTGTACAACCGGGGCCGGAGCCGGAGCGGGGGCCGGAGCAGGGGCGGGAGCGGCAGTTTTTTCAATTTTTTCTGCTTGAGGTTCTGCTTTTTTTTCAGTCAGAGGAAGCTCATTATTTTCGGGGGGAAGCGGATTTTTGCGCGGGCGTCCGCGGCGTTTGGGAGCGGGCGGAGCATCATTTTCAGTAATGGGGGGAATAATTTTTTCTTCTTCGTTCATAGAATCACCTTGTTAAGTCGTTCCATATTATATCAAATTGTTCTTTTAAAAATTCGGGAGTGGAATCATTGACAATGACAATATCTGCGCGTTTGACTTTTTCATCGAGCGGTATCTGATGGGCATCGCGTTTCAGCATTTCGTCAAAATCAAATCCCCGCTGTGCGAGATAGCGTTTGCGGGCTTCATCCGGAGCATAAACAGTCAGTACTTTGTCAAAACATTTTTCGTAGTGTCCTTCAAAAAGCAGAGGGATTTCAATAGCGGTAAGAGTTTTTTTCTCTGTTGAATTTTTAATGATATTGTTTATTTGATCTTTTATTTTTGTTTGAAACAGAGAATTGAGATAATTCAGAGCGGCGGTATCTGAAAATACTTTTTTTCCGATAAATTGACGGTTCGCCGAGCCGTCAGGATTTATTGCTCCGTCGCCGAAAAATTCCTGCAGAGCATGAAAAAAATCAGGTTCTCTGTCGGCATATATTTTGTGACACAGTTCATCTGCGCTGTAAACTTCAGCTCCTGCATTGCGGAAAAGGTCAAGTACAGTACTTTTGCCGCAGCCGAAACCGCCGGTAATACCGATGATCATGAATAAACTACCTTAAAAATTGTTTAACAGTGTAATGTTCAATAACTTTTCTCCGTACAAAAAAATACAGAAAAATAAAAAATGTGTTTCCCGGGGAGATAAGTTATTGATCCGTTGATTATGACTGCTGCACGGTTGATTTTTTATGTAATCGTGCATTTTTCTGTCTATTATGCTGATAATATAGCTTGTAATCTCCGAAAATGCAAGTATATTTTATGAAAAAGTAAAAAATAATGGAGATTTTATGCGGAAAAAACCTTTTATAATTGCGAAAGATGTCATAGGCGAAGGCAAATATATACGCATCGAAAAAATTTTTTTCCGTGACGAGAGAGAACGCGAACGCGTTTGGGAGGGGTGCGCCAGACAGAATTCTCACGGCGCAGTAATAATTGTGCCGAAAATTGTGCCGGATGATGAATATATCCTGGTGCGTCAGTTCCGTCCTCCTGCAGGAAGATATATAATAGAGTTTCCCGCAGGATTGATTGATGACGGAGAAACAGCTGAAATGAGTGCGCCGCGCGAACTCTATGAAGAAACCGGTTATGAGGGAAAAATTGTCCGCGTTTTTGCTCCCGGCTTCAGTTCCCCGGGGTTGTCGGGTGAAACAGCAACATTTGTTTTTATGGAAATTGACGGTGCAAAATACCGTAATGTCGTACCGGAAACACATCAGGAAGACAGCGAAAATATTGAAGTTTTCAGAGTGAAATCTGCAGATTTCTGTGATTTTCTGCAGCAGGCGATAGCGAGAGGGGACGGTATTGATTCAAAACTCTGGCCGTTCGCGATGGGGATCAATGGTGAGTTATGATTTGCGGTAAAAAAATTCTTGTTACAGGCGGAGCCGGATTTATCGGTTCCAATCTGGTGGAAATACTGTTGAAACAGGGCAATTGTGTCACTGTGCTTGATAATTTCTCCACCGGATACCGCAAAAATATTGCAGATTTTGCCGGCAATCCGGAATTCAAACTTATTGAAGGTGATATCCGTGATTATGATACATGTTTGAAAGCGGCAAAGGATCAGGATTATATTCTGCATCAGGCAGCACTCGGTTCGGTGCCGCGTTCGATCAAGGACCCGATGACTTCAACAGATGTCAATATCGGCGGTTTTGTCAATATGCTTTACAGCGCAGTTGAGTGCGGTGTGAAACGGTTTGTTTATGCCGCCAGCAGTTCTGTTTACGGCGACAGCAGAGAACTGCCGAAAGTTGAGGAGCGTATAGGAAAACCGCTTTCCCCATATGCGATAACTAAATATGTAAATGAACTTTATGCAGAGAATTTTCATAAAATCTATGGAATTGATTGTATCGGACTCCGGTATTTCAATGTTTTCGGCAGACGGCAGAGTCCGGATGGCGCATACGCGGCGGTAATCCCGAAGTTTGCTGCTGCGCTGCTCGCACATCAGAGTCCGGTTATCAATGGCGACGGCAGTTATTCGCGGGATTTCACTTATATAGATAATGTGTTGAATGCAAATCTGCTGGCACTTGAAACAGAGAATTGTGCAGCATTGAATCAGGTTTATAATGTTGCCTGCGGAGAATCGCTAGATTTGAACGGCTTGTTTGATGCATTGCGCGAAAGTCTGGGCGAATTTGATCCTGAAATTTTGAAAGTTGAAGCAGTTTACGGTCAGAACCGGGCAGGGGATGTGCCGCATTCTCTGGCTGATATTTCCAGAATAAAAGAATTGCTGGGGTACAAGGTCGAAGTGCCGGTGAGGGATGGAATCCGTCTTGCGGCGCAATTTTATTATGAATCATTGCGCTGAATTGTTTATTGCCGGATAAAAATGTAATTTTTTTATATTTTTTTGAATCAGACTTGAAAAAAAGTTTTTCAGTTGTATTTTATATAACAGATATAACAAATATTGTAACACAAAAAACAGGTGTCCCATGTGTGCCGTTCCCAGCAAAACTGCAATAATTACTGATATTATAGCGGATGATATCCGTTCCGGCAAATTCAAGCCCGGTGATAAACTGCCGCCTATGCGGGAACTTGCCAAACGGTTTGGCGTCAGTACGATGGTTCTTTATCAGGCATCTGATAGATTGGAAAAAATGGGACTTATTCTGCGCGGAGCTCGTTCTGGGCTGTATATTCCGCAGAAAAATTATTCCAGCGAATTGTGTGCTTTTATAACTTCAGTTTCTCCCGGTCATATGGAGAATTATTATGAAGCTTTTGTTCAGGCCGGTTCTGAAGCCGGAGTCGTTCCGATGATGGCATGCGGAGTGCTGGATAAAATTGAGGCGGTGCTGGAGAAGAATCCATTGCGTGTATTTATTGATACCGGCAGTAAAAATATTTCATATAATCAAATACAGAGATTGACAGAAAATTTTGAAACAATTTATTGCAACCGTTTTGAATACCCCGGAATTTTACCGGAATCAGGAGTTTTGACTGATTGGCGCTATATTACAGAAATGACTTTGAGACATTTTATCCGGAACGGGCATAAAAAAATATTGTTTGTCAGTCATAATCCGTTGATACTTGAATATAAAAGGCAGGAATTGTCTAATGCTGCGGAAAAAGCCGGGTTGAAGTTTGATTCTCCGGAGCTGCAATGGTGTTCATTTGAAGATTTTCAGAATAATCCTGCGCGTGTGTCGCGTATTTTCCGCAATGACCCTCCGACTGCAGTTTTCGGTCGCGGGGATGCTCCGGTCAATGATTTGATGCAGAAAGTGGAGATATTTTTCCCTGATTTGCCTGAAATTGAAAAAATCGGAGCATTTGATTCATTTCATTCCAGAATTCCGGGGCATGAATTTTCTTCCTGGCATTGGGATTGGAGTGTGTTCTGGCGTCAGGTTTTTGCGCATCGCGGAAAGCATGTTGAATATTACCGTCCGGAATTGGTTTTGAGGTGAGTATTGTAATGTGATTGTGGAAAAACGCTTGAACAACGCGTGCCGCATAAAATGAGAGGATTGAGAATAGTGGGAAGTTTGAGAAAAAGTACAAGCAAAATCAACAAACATGATATAATATACATTATAGGAACTTGTTTAGGAAGGCGGAAAAACTTTTTTCTTGATTAAAAGAAAAAAAGATTTTTCCGCCTCCCTAAGACCCTCCACCTTTTCAAAAAAGAAAAGGGTACTTTTTGAATAGTATATAAGCTTTCTCGGAGTAACAATAGCGCGGTTAGCGCCGCGAGGACAGGAGCGTGCCGCATAAAATGAGAAGTTTGAGAGGATTGAGAATAGTGGGAAGTTTGAGAAAAAGTACAGCTGCCTGCACTGCAGTCAAACAAAAATCTGCGGAGCTGATGCTCCGTACAAACTGCTGTACTCTGCTCAAGTTGCGCGACAACACATCTGTCAGCTTGACTGCAGTGCAGTCACGGGCAATCTCCCAAAATTCTCAAAAATCCCAAAACTCTCACATTGCCCGCCATGTCCCTGCCGTATGCCTTACGGCTATGCCGTGTAACTGAAAAACACCCCCTCAACAGAAAGGATAAAAATATGAAAAACAACATTAAAAAACATGAAAGAATGTTTGTCGCCGGGAAGTTTACTTTGATTGAACTTCTGGTTGTGATTGCAATCATCGCGATTCTCGCCGGTATGCTGCTGCCGGCACTTAGCAAGGCGCGGGAAAAAGCCCGTACGATGAAATGCCTCAGTAATTTGAAGCAGATTTATTCATTCTGTGCATTTTATGAAGATGTTTCAGGATATTATGTTCCTGCGGCGGCATGGACATCTGCAAGTAGTTTTGATTATCCGTGGCTTTTGCTTGCCAGAGCAGGCTGTATTGAGAATACAACAGGTTTCGGCGGTGATAATTTTAATAATTGGACTACTAAAGATAAGAAATTTTTCTTTTGTGATGAAGCTAAAATGAAATCATCAAATTCCGGACATGGTCCCTATGGCGATTTGTATATGAATGCAAATAACAAAACTGAAATCACTACTTATGATAACAGTAAGCCCGGAATAAAGAGTGGCAAAATGGCAAATCCTTCATCCGTTATTTATGCGGCAGACTGCGGCAGCAATTCCACAACGGTTCCTCCTAACAGACTTCTTTACAAGTATGACAGCGAAGCCGCCGAGGATAATAAATATATGTTTATGGATTTCCGTCATGGCAAGCGTGCCAATGTTATGTGGATGGACGGACATTGTTCATCTGTTGCGCGTTCAGAGATTTTGACTGATTATACAAAATTGCCGTGGAGAGCAGAAATTTTTTAATGCCGCTGATTGAGGTAACAGTATGAAAAATAAATTGATTTTATCTTTTTGCATGCTCGGGGTATTTGTCAGTTTGTGTGCCGGACCGGTGTTTCAGGTCCCGAAAATGGCGAATGCTCCGGCTTTGAACGGCAAAGCATCAGATGCATGGAAACAGGCATCTAATATTTTTGGCTTTTTTGACCGCCGTTCAAGTAATCTGGAACTCCGGCAGGGTAAAACTTTTTTCGGTTATGATGACCGCAATTTCTATATTGCAGTTCAGAGTGAATTGCCGCCTGACGGAGTGAAATTGCTCTCAAGTGTCCGCCGCCGCGACGGCAGAGTTTTCAAAGATGACAGTATCGAGTTGTGGATCGCGCCTGAAGGTGTGGATCAGTATTATCAATATACAGTAAATTCGATAGGTACTGTTTGCGATATCAAACATGACCGCACCGGGAAAATACCCGATGAAACATGGAGCGCAAAATGGAAACAGGTAAATTATCTGGACAAAAAAGCAAATTTGTGGATTTATGAGGTTGCGATCCCTCTCAAAGATTTGAATATCACAGGTAAAGCTGATGGAAAAAAAGTCAGAATGTTGATTGCGCGCAACTGGTACCGTCCGTGGAATCAGGCTCCTTTTATTCAGAATTCAGCTCCTTTCAATGATTTGAAACAGTATGCGGAGTTTGTGTTGAATCCGGATGCTCCTGCAATTCAGGTTGAAACTATTGGCGGTGAGCTTGAGAAACAGCTTTTCAATCTGCGCGGTACTGTACGCAACAACAGCAAAAAAACACAGCAGTATGAGCTTGGATTCCGCTTTACTCACAGCGATATGCCGGAAACTTTTCAACGCCGTACAATAAAGGCGGCGCCCGGAGAAACTGTAAAATTCGCTTTTGATGATGATGGTTCTCATATTCATTTGCGTGCTTCACATAAGGCGGTTCTGACAGTTAAAAACGGTAAAAATGAGCTTTACAGCGCACCGTTTGCTTTTAAACTTCCTCTGGAGCGCGAAAATGCGTGGAAAATTGCCAATAAAATAAACAATAAATTTCAGTTTGCGGTTTATCCTTCATTTAAAAAAGCGGCAATCCGCTTTGATGCAGAGAAAAATGCGGACAGCGCATTTGTCGCAATCAGCTTGAATGGTAAAACTGTATGCAGGAAGAAATTTGCACCGATTAAAGCTGAAAATACTTTTTATTTTGATATCCCCGATCTGGCTGACGGCAATTATGATGTTGCTCTGTCTGTTTTTGCCGGAGCAAAAAAAATCCGTACCGCAGTACAGAAATTTGAACGCAGGGTTTTTCCGTGGGAAAACAATAAACTCGGCATTTCTGATAAAGTTTATGCTCCGTTCAAAGATATCGTTGTAAACGGCAATTCGTTGAAAACTGTTTGCAATGAGTATGTTTTTGCATCCGATGGACTTTATGCTGATATCAAGCCCGGCAATAAATCAATAATGCGCGGTCAGGTTTCCTATAATTTCATGCTCAATGGGAAACAGGGTAAATTTACCTCTGCAAATGGAAAATTTGTCAAAAAATCTGCTGCGGAATGTATCTTTGATGGCGAGGCTGTTGCGGATGGCGGTTTCAAAGTCAGAACTCTTGCCAAAACTGAATATGACGGTTGTACCAGATTTGAAGTGACTTTGGCTCCGGTAACGGGAAAAACTCCGCTTATTGAGCAGTTTTATATGGATATCCCGCTGGATGACAAACAGCTGAAAAATTTCCATATCATCAAATCGGGTCATATCCGTACCAATCCCGCGGTTAGAATTCCGCGTGGTGAAGGTGTCGTCTGGCGCAGTTCTGATGTGGCAAATGGTGATTTTTACGGCAATATGCATATTTATCTCTGGCTGGGCAATGTTGACCGCGGTATTTCATGGTTTGCGGATAATGACAGAAATTTCTCGCTGGATGATAATAAACCGGCTCAAGTGCTTATCCGTAAAGGTGATACTCTGGTATTGCGTGTTTATTTCGTCAATAAAACATTGAAACTGGCATCTGAACGCACCATTGTTTTCGGTATGCAGGCTTCTCCGGTCAAGCCGATGCCTGTTGATTTCCGCAACCCCGTTCTCAAAATCCCGCCGCATGGCGGTTCCAACCGTTACTGGGGCATCCGTCCGAGTTATGCCGGCAAATATCCTGTCGGTTATGATTGGGAATATGTTGACCGCATGGTTATCGCCCGTGAAAAAGGCAAAATCGACAGTAAATATATCGAAGGTTTTCTGAAAAAACATTACGGGACGCTGCCGGAATCTCTTTTCAAAAATTATCGGGGGCATGCATTCGGCGGTCATCTCAGTATGATGGCAAATGTCGGCAAAAATCCGACGATGCTTTATTTTGAGGAACATTGTCAGGATCAGACGACTCCGGAATGGAATACTTTTCAGGATGAATGGAGTTTGTATCCGTTTTCTACCCGCAAGTGGCTCAAAGAAGAGGATATGACTACCAATAATCTCTGTTCTTCTGCCGGAATCATCATTACTCCGGTCAAATCTTATCGCGATTTTACACTGCATTATGCCCGTGAATGGTATCGCCGCGGTGTTGGTATTTATTGTGATAATGTTTTTCCGCGTACAAGTAATGACATTATAAATTCCAATGCCTATATTCGTCCTGACGGTAATTTGCAGCCGTCATCGGATATCTGGGATATGCGTGAATATCATAAACGCTTGTGGGTTTTGAGCAAGGAGATGCAGTCAGAAGTAAGATGGCCGCTTATGATCTCTCTCCATGTTACCAATGCGATGATCCTGCCGGTTGTCTGCTGGACAGATATTCAGCTGGATCTGGAATGGGGATGGGCAAGCGGTTACAAACCATTCCCCATTGAATTGCTGGAAATTGAAACAACCGGCCGTCAGCTTGGAGCTTATCCGCAGGTTCATTTCCCGATAGTCGGTTGTGGCCTTGTCCATGAGGATCCGACTTATCTGCGCGGCAAGGTCGATAAGGATATGATGCGTACAGACTGGGCGATGCGTATGATATTCGGTGCATTGCGTTACAGTATGCGCGGTGAAAATTTTGATCCTCTGAACAAAATCGTTTATGATTTGGGAATGGGTACTGCCGCCTGCAAAGTATATGATTACTGGCAGGATGATTATCCGGTAATAATCAGCAGTGATGAGGTGAAATCCATTTTGCTGCGCAATGGCAGTAAAGCAATTCTCGTTCTTGCTTCATGGTCGGAAAAACCGCTTGATTTGAGCGTTACTCTGCAGAAGACATTGAAAATTGTCAATGCCAATGGCAGATTTCCGGTTGAAAAATATTCTGTAAAAAATAACAGTTTCAAATTGACACTTGGTAAATATGGTATGCAATTGATTACAATGGAGGTTAAATAAAATGAATAAATATATGCTGTTTTTGCTTGTTGCTGTTTTTTTACCGTTGATTGCATCGGCAGATAATGTACCTGATGCGCTGGATGAAAATATTGCATTTTACTGCAGTTTTGACGGTTATGTTGAGCCGGATCAATCCAGAGGTTCAGATAAAATTATTGTCGGCAATTTTGATAAAAAACGGTTTTCTTTTATTGATGGTGTCAAGGGGAAGGCAGTCCTCGGCGGTGATAAGGTTCAGTCTTTGCGCTTCAAAGTCAAAGATAATGTTGATTTCGCTGCTCCAGGCTCTGCTGTTTTCTGGTTCAATCCGGTCGATTGGCAAGTGCAGACCCCCGATACCCCTACTCAGGGCAAAACAAAATGGAAAAAAACTTATGCCGCTGGATTTTTCTCAACTTCATACAGTCCCAAAGGTTATATTGTACTGCAGCGTACCTCTTCTCATGTTCCCGGCAATATGAATGATGTTATTATGCTTGTTTTCCCATGCTTTAATGATATCAAAAAATCCAATGTCCGCAATGAGGCCAGACTTGACAAAAATACATGGCATCAGCTCGCAATGACATGGGACGGTTTGAATTATATTGTTTATCTTGACGGCAAAGAACTCTTGCGCACATCAGTTCCGTATAAATTGACAGCGGATAAGTTGCATGCGGATTTTGTGTTGTCGCAGGCCAAAGGACTTGCATACGATGAGTTTACGATTTACGATAAGCAGCTTGATGCTGATGAAGTTCTTGCTCTGTACAATAAATTGAAGAAAAACGGGAAATGATTTGATTTATGTTTTTTGATGATTTGATGAGCAATGAGTACCGTGCATTCTGTGCCGGGGAACTTTCATTTACCATTGAGCGTTTCGGCGGTATAAATTCAATTTCTCTGCTTGATGTGCGCGAACATGACGGCAAAATGTATCCTGACCGTTTTCCCGTCCCCTGGATGCAGCGCAAAGCAGGCGGTTCCATGGGCCATCCGCTGTATTCTCCGGCGATTCAGTTTCATCATGACGGTAAACTGTATTTTCCGTTTAAGGCGGAACTTTATCCTTTCGGTTTCAAGTCGGATGATTATTCGGTCGCTGCCGACAGAAATTCGATGGCTTTCCGTTTCTCCGGCAGAAAAGGCGAAAAGTTTGATATAACTTTTTCTGCATTCCACATGGTTGAGGGTAAATTTGATTCGCTTAAAAATCAGCTTTCGGTCATTGCCAGCAATATTCAATGGCTGCCGGAAGAATTGCGCGGTGAAAATTTTGACAGCACCAAGCCCTTTGCAGAAGACGGAGTTCTTTTTGAACGCCGCAAGCCGTATGCTGACGGAGATGATATTGTTTTTGAAATCAGCTGTACTTATCTGGATTGCAAATATTCTCAATTCTGGGTCGTTTATTCTCCGGATTCTTTGCACTTCAGAGAGATGCCGAATGGATATATCGCCGAATGTACGGTCAAAAATGATTTTGTTGAATGTGCTTTCGGCTTCGGTAAATCATTGGCAGAGGCAAAGAAAAATGCCCGCCGTACATTTGCAGAAAATTTTTCTGCCGGATGTGGTAAATGCATTTCGCCTCTGGATGTCAAAATTGATTCATTGGAACAGAGTGAAGAATTTTTTCGCCTTTTTCCCGGATATCAGCGTCATTTGCTGTTGAGTGAAACTCCCGATGAGGCGGCAATCCGTGCGGCGGCGGATAAGTTCGGTTATTTTGCATTGTGGGATCATGTTTATCCAGCGCGGGATTTTCTGTTGTTCGGCGAGGCGGAGCGGACCAAAAAACTTTTGCGGTATATGGTGAAATATCCATGGGTTGAAACCTGTCCGTGGATCACGATACATCTCATCCCCTCGGTCAACGAATATATCGCATATTGTGATGACCGGGAATTCCTGGCTGAATGTATGCCTTATTTTAAAAAGTATTTTGAATTCAATCTGCGTTTTGTCAATCCGCAAACAGGTCTCTTGGCAACGTCTATGAACTGCGGTGTGGATTGCTCCGAACAGGTTGGATTGAACGGACTTTTCTATGCTTCATGCCTGAACGGTTGGTGGTTCAATGCCTTGCGTGTGCTGGAAAATTTCAGCCGTGAATGCGGTGACATCGAACTTGCAGAAAAATGCGGCAAGCTGGCTGAACTCGTCGACAGTAATTATGTTAATGCTTTCTTTGATGAAAAAGCCGGTTATTTGCGTTCCGCTCTGAAAAATGACGGTTCTCTGCCGGATATAAATATTTTCCAGAATACTCATACTCTCGGCATGGATTATATTCAGGGACCGTATCTTTACCGCAAAATTGCCGGCAGACTGGCGCATTATCAATCAACTGCACTTTATCATCCCATGGGACATGTCGCATTGGCATACGACAGCGAAGTCCCATGTGAAATGTGGAAAGCGGTTCATATGAATCAGCATTTGGGGCATGAATGCAAAACTGCACGCTTCGGCGGCAATGCAATGGAAGCATGGCGC
This sequence comes from Victivallaceae bacterium, assembly GCA_045538635.1. GTDB lineage: Bacteria > Verrucomicrobiota > Lentisphaeria > Victivallales > Victivallaceae > RGIG5270. Next base: position 8,379 of record JAZSRU010000188.1, on the reverse strand, counting down.
GTTATGCGCGGTTATCTGGATTATTTCCAGCGCTATCAATGCGCGATTGAAACATTCAATCTTTCAGGATGTGATTCCGATCAGAATCAGCTTGCCAACTGGCAGGCATTTTCTGCAACCGGCGCGGCACAGGCACTTATATGCGGTGTGGCCGGATGGTTCAAACATCGTGGCGGCTGGACATGGCTTTGCGGTGAATGTGTCAAATCTGAAATAACCGGCCTTGACGGCAGGAGTTTTTCTGTGTCAGGTGAGGGCGGATTTGCATCCGGCATCAGTATCGACGGCAGGTTTATCTGCGGTACATTGCAGACCCCCACAGATGTTGATGGGGGGACTGTCGCAGTAAAATGCAGTAAAGATAGGCCTGAATATCCTGTTTTGCTCTGGGCACCCGATGTGAAAGTCGGCAATATTGAATGTGCGGGTGGGGAATTGAAATTTTCTGTGTTGAATACGGTTCATGCTCCGCTGAAAATATTTTTGCCCGCTGAAATGATTTTGAAAATCAATGGAAAACAGGTGGAATATGAGTTCGATGCCGCTGAAAAAACGCTCTGGTATGACGGAATGTTTTCTGCCGGCGATATAATTGAAATCGTCAAAGCTTAATAGCAGATTTTATTTACGGGTGTTTTTTATAACTTTTTTTGCGAAAATTGCGAAAAAAACTTGTAATTTAAAAAAATAAGATATATATTACCCGCGAATGTAGTATTTTGCTGTTTTGCTTTGAGTGATTTCAGCAAAATTTTTTTGCCATTATCTTTAACCTAACATATATGGAGAAACTTCAAATGACAAAGTATTTGAATGCAGTCCCCACGCAGCACGCAAAATTGCTCGCATGGGTCGAAGAATGGGTTGCCATTTGCAAACCTGATGCAGTTTACTGGTGTGACGGTTCAGCAGCTGAATATGACAGACTCGCTGACGAAATGGTCGAATCAGGCCTCGCTACACGCCTTGCCAAAAAGCCCCACAGCGTTCTTTTCCGCTCCGACGCTTCCGACGTCGCCCGCGTTGAGGCCCGTACCTACATCGCCAGCGCAAAACAGGAAGATGCCGGCCCCACCAACAACTGGATCGATCCTGTTGAACTCAAGAAAACCATGCTCGGTCTTTATGACGGCTGCATGAAGGGTCGTACTTTTTATGTCATTCCTTTCTCAATGGGTCCGGTCGGTTCCAATATTGCAAAAATCGGTGTCGAAATTACTGACTCCGCTTACGTCGTTATCAATATGCACACCATGACTCGCGTCGGTACCAAGGTTCTCGAAGTCCTCGGCAACGACGGTGAATTTGTCCCCTGCATCCACTCCGTCGGCAAACCTCTCGCAGAAGGTGAATCCGACAATGGTATCTGGCCCTGCGCACCGTTGGACAAAAAATATATTGCCCACTTCCCCGAAACCCGTGAAATCTGGTCATACGGTTCAGGTTACGGCGGCAATGCTCTGCTCGGCAAAAAATGTCTGGCTCTGCGTATCGCTTCTGTCCAGGCCCGCGATGAAGGCTGGATGGCTGAACACATGCTCATTCTGAAACTTACCAGCCCCGAAGGCGAAGTCAAGTATGTTACCGGCGCATTCCCCTCTGCCTGCGGCAAAACCAACCTCGCCATGCTCATCCCCACCATTAAAGATTGGAAAGTCGAAACCATCGGTGACGATATCGCATGGATGAAGTTCGGCGCAGACGGCAGACTTTATGCCATCAATCCCGAAGCCGGTTTCTTCGGCGTCGCTCCCGGTACCAGCATGCAGTCCAACCCCAATGCTATGATCTCTGCTTCAAAAGATACCATTTTCACTAACGTTGCTCTCACTGAAGACGGCGATGTCTGGTGGGAAGGCATCGGTTATGATGCTCCCGGAACTCTCATCGACTGGAAAGGCAACAAATGGGATGCCGCAACTGCTACTGAAAAAGCTGCTCATCCCAACGCCCGTTTCACCGCCAAAGCAAGCAACTGCCCCGCAATCGCTCCCGAATGGGAAGATCCTGCAGGCGTTCCGATTTCTGCTTTCCTCTTCGGCGGCCGTCGTCCCAGCACTGTTCCGCTGGTTCATCAGTCAACCTGCTGGGAACATGGTGTTTTCATGGGTTCAATCGTCGGTTCAGAAGTTACCGCTGCTGCTCTTGATGTCAAAGCCGGTACTATCCGCCGCGACCCCTTTGCTATGCTGCCCTTCTGCGGATATCACATGGCTGACTACTTCCAGCACTGGTTGGATATCGGTCAGAAGTCTTCTGCTGACAAACTTCCGAAGATTTTCTATGTCAACTGGTTCCGCAAAACCGCTGACGGTAAATGGCTCTGGCCCGGATTCGGCGATAACAGCCGCGTCCTGAAATGGATCTTTGAACGCTGCAACGGCACCGGCAAAGCTGTCGAAACTCCGATCGGTTTCATGCCCACCGTTGACGCTATCGACCGTACCGGTCTTGAAGATGAAGTTACTGCTGACGATATGGCAGAACTTCTCTCTCTCGACAAAGAAGGCTGGCTGAAAGAAGTCGAAAGCATCAAAGAACATTATGCAAAATTCGGCGATCGTATGCCCAAAGCTCTCTATGATCAGCTCGCAGCTCTCGAAGCCCGTTTGAATGCATAATTAAAAGTATTCAAGATACTTGAACGGACTGTTGCAAAACCTTTAAAAGGTAGGCAGCAGTCCGTTTTTTTGTTTGAGCAAAGACGGGGTGATTTTTGCGGCAGAATTTTTTTGTTATATCGTGTTGGATTTGCGTATTATTTATTTTTTGCACATGGCGAAAGTCAGATTGAATTTTGCCAGATATTTGCTCAATCGGTCGGAATCATTGGTTGAACTGCGTTGGGCTCTTGATACGGCAAAGAGTTTTTTGCCTGCCTCGGCACAAGTTGCAGAGTTGCGGCAGATTTCTATGACTTTTTCAAGTTGTATCAAGTCGAACATGTCATATAATTCCTGATAATTTTCGCCGAGAATTGAGCTTAAATTTGCATTTTGAGTTGAAGTTTTGTGATTCTTGCTCATCCGGTTGATTTCAAAACGCACCGTGTGTTCGTCAATGCGTCCGCCGGAGGCAAGTGTTGCCATGCGGGTAATGGCGGCATTGAGGTCACGGAAGTTGCCGTGCCACATGGTGTCGGGCGAGAGGGCAAAACGCATGAATTCGGCTTTTGCTTCTTTGTTAAAGGTTATATGCTTGCCGCTTTTTTCGGCAAAACGCTGCAGTTCGTAATCCACATTCGGTTCGATATCTTCGCGTCTTTCGGCAAGTCCCGGCAGTTGAAAGTCCCATAAATTTATGCGGGCGAGCAAATCAGAACGGAATTTTCCTGCGCTTGCGGCGTTTTCCAAATCGCGGTTTGTGCCGCAAATAAGCTCAAAATCACTTTCACTTTCCGTATCAGCTCCCAATGGGAAAAATTTCTTTTCTTCAATGGCGCGCAGCAGCATTGCCTGTTCGTCGGAGCCGAGTTCGCCTATTTCGTCCAGAAAGAGAATGCCGCCGTCAGCTTTTTTCAGCAGCCCCTGACGGTCGGCGACTGCGCCGGTAAAAGAACCTTTTTTATGACCGAAAAGAACACTCATTGCCTGATCGCCGCGCAGGGTGGCGCAGTTTACCTGCACAAATTCGCCTTTTATCTGTTTATTGAGTTTTTTCAATTCGTAAATGCGCTTTGCAAGTTGTGATTTTCCGGCTCCGGTCGGACCAGTGAGTAAAATCGGTTCGCCGGAACGGATGGCTACGCGCTCAATGGTTTCGATCAGTTCATTGAATCGTTGATTTTTGGTGGGGATGCCTGATTTCAGAAAATCGAGGTCGTTTTCCCGCTCCGAGGCAAAGCGTTTGGCAAGCATATCGTAGCGTGACAAATCAAGGTCGATGATGTTGTATGAACCGGCGGCTTCGCCATGGCTGTCGGGTTGGGTTTGAATCAGTTTACCGGGCAGGTGATGGGATTCATTGAGCAGAAACAGACAGATCTGCGCCACATGAGTTCCGGTAGTAATATGGATGTAATAGTCATCATCTTCATCCGAAAAGTTATGTGAGCGGCTGAAATCGTATAATTTGCTGTAAACTTCCTCAAAGTCCCACGGATTTTTCATCGGGAGCGGTTCAGCGATAACTTCGGTTGTTGGGGAACAGCTTTGGATGTCGGCTTTAATATTCAGCATAAGGCGTTCAAAGTTAGGCGGATACAGGAGATGATATTTGTCAAAAACGAGATCTTTCTGCATGGCGAGAGCGACGGACGGGCGCCATACGGCCCAGCGATTTAAACCTTGACGGCTGCCGTGGCGGTCAAGAGTTGTACCGAGAAGAGAGATGAGGATATTCATTTTGTTATAAAACTTTCTATAATACTATAAAATTTTATATAAATATAGCATATAAATTTTGTATTGCAAATCATAAAATATTTTTCTGCAAAAATTTTTTCAGCTCAAAATGCGCTTTTTTTTTAAATTTTTCCGCATTTTCGCAAAATTGGCACACCTCTTGCTTTATAAAAAATAGAAAAATGAGGTCCTTGTGTTTATCGCAGGCGGGGAATTGTACTCGATCAGGCTCTTTTTTTAATTTTTAACAGAAAGGAATAATTATGGAATTTGTGAAAAATGATGGACTGCCGATCCCGATAAAAAGCTGGTGCGCAGATATCGAAGCAGGTGCATTGGTTCAGGCTGAAAACCTCGCCCGCCACCCCGCTGTACGGCACCATGTCGCGTTGATGCCCGATTGTCATTGGGGCTATGGAATGCCGATCGGCGGAGTTATTGCCGTTCAGGATGCCATTATCCCCGCCGCCGTCGGCGTAGATATCGGCTGCGGTATGATTGCCGTTGAAACTGATATTCCCGCTGAACGCCTGTCTGAAATGAGCTTTCGCCGTCAAATTCAGGAACGCATTAAAAAGTTTATTCCCGTCGGCGAGGGAATACATCATCAAACCGCACAGGTTTGGGACGGTTTTGAAGAATATCTCGACGGCAAAAATGCCAATGAAAAATTCGTTCTCAAAATCGACCGCTGCAACCTCGGAACTCTCGGCGGCGGCAACCATTTTATTGAAATTCAGAAAAGTGATGCCGGTTTTGTATGGATGATGATTCATTCCGGAAGCCGCAACATGGGAAAACGCATCGAAGAATATTATCATTCGCGCGCTTCGCAGCTCTGTGAACGGTTTTATTCGCCGCTGGTAAATCAGGATCTTGCCTTTCTGCCAATAGAGGAGAAAGAAGGTCATAACTATTTGCACGATATGCAGTTCGCTCTCAAATATGCACTCGAAAACCGTCAGCGCATGATGAAAATATGCAAAGAAATCATTGCTGATTTTATTCCGGAAGCAAATTTTAAACAAGACTTGAACATTCATCACAACTATGCCGCTTTTGAGGAACATTTCGGCAAAACTTACTGCATCCACCGCAAAGGCGCAACCAGTGCCAAACTCAATGAAATCGGTATCATCCCCGGCTCAATGGGAACTGCAAGCTATATCGTGCGCGGTTTGGGAAATCCTGAATCGTTTATGAGCTGTTCCCACGGCGCCGGCCGCCGCATGAGCCGCGCATTCGCCAGTAAAAATCTGACCGTCGAAGAGTGCGATGCCGCTATGGCCGGTATCGTTTGCGAACGCTGGAGCAAAGTTAAATGTTATGGCTCAAATGGAAAAGTATATGACCTCTCCGAAGCTCCGCAGGCATATAAAAATATTGATGAAGTCATCGCCGCAGAAAATGACCTGGTTGAAGTATTGACCAGATTGACTCCTCTGGCTGTCCTGAAAGGCTGATTTTGTCATTTTGTGAGGTGGAGTTTAGGGGGGGCGAGGGAGAAACTTTTTAAAAAAAGTTTTTTCCCTCTCCCCCCAAGCCCCCCGCTCCCTTTTCAAAAACTTTTGCTTGTATTCCGTTTTTTCAAAACAGAATACCCTGTAAATCAACTGATATTTTATAAATGAGGTTAAACATGGATAATCATAAAATCCAGAATATCGTTTTTGACATACATGAAACAAAAAAGGATTATTTCGGGTTGCTTCAAAAAAATGATATATTTTTTATGTGCAGTCTTTCGATTGGAGATAAACTTATTTATGAGGGAGGTATGTTTTTTGAGGTTTTTGAAGAAATGTTGCAGAAATCCGGAAAATATTATCCTTTTTGCTGCACATATTGCGGAGAATCCGGCTGTATTGGTATTTTTTCTCCTGTAAAATGCGTGCATATTCGCGATGAGATTGTATTGTTATTTCGGGAACCATTATCGGAAGCGTGCAATATTTGTGACAATGCTTGCGATTTTTCAGAAAAACTTTTCTGCCCTGAAAATTTGCATTGTTACAGAGCATACAGATTAAAAAAACAGCAATTTGCAGATGCTGTACAGAAAATCAATGACTTTTTTTAAATTATCAGTCAATGTTTAGTACAGAGCTTAGTTTTTTAATCCTTAAACTCCCAAAATTCCAGATCTACCCACAATGGGAACATAGCGTTTGCAAAAAAGGTAAACAAGAGTTTTTTGAAAATGATGAGGGGGTGCATAAATCAGTCTTCTTTTATAACACAAGAATATCAAAGCAGGTGTTGTCCTGCATCAACTTGGAGTATTTGTCCTGTAAGTGAACGATTGGCGATGAGCATGGCGGCACTTTTGACGAGATCATCAAGCGAAGCGGTGCGTTTCATCGGTGATGCTGCAATGGTTTTGGTCATTGCTTTTTCGGGCATGAAAACAGGGGCAAGAACTGAACCCGGTGCAATGGCATTTACGCGGATGTTCAAATGAGCAAGTTCTTTGGCAAATTCAAGTGTCGCATCTGCAAGTGATTTGCGTGAAAGGAGATAACTCCCTTTGTCCGGAGTGTGAAGTGTGATTTCTCTATCGAGTATATTCAGGATGACGCTTTCCGGCAGCGCCTGTTTTTTCATGCACTGCATAAGAATTACGGGGGCGATGAAGTTGATTTTGTAATGTTTCAGGATTGAATCAACTGATTCGTCGGCAAGCGGGCATACTTCATACAGCGATGCATTATTTATAAGTATATCAACTGTACCGAGTTGCGCAAAAAAATCCGGTATTTTTTCAACATCGGCAAGGTCGCAAAAACATGGGATGCCGTTTATTTTGCTGGCGAGAGCTTCTGCTTCTGCGACTGATTTGTTGGCGTGGACGAGGATTTCTGCGCCGCATGAGGCGAAAAATTCAGCCGTAAACGCTCCGACCCGGCGTGCGGCGCCGGTGATGAGAATGCGTTTGTTTTTGAAAAAATCGTTCATCGGTAATCTTTGACCAGTCGTTTGATTTCGCGGGTAACTTGTTTATCGCGCAAAGTTTCGCGTTTGTCCTGCTGATTTTTGCCGCGGCAAAGGCCGAGTTCGACTTTGACCAAGCCGCCGGTGAAGTACATTTTCAGTGGAACTACGGTTAATCCTTTTTCGCGTGTCTGCTGAAAAAGTTTCAGAATTTCTTTTTTGTGCAGCAGGAGTTTGCGCCTGCGGACCGGCGGATGGTTGAAATATCCGCCGTTTTCGTATGGAGAAATATGCATATTCAACAGTTCAGCTTCACTGCCTTTGCCGAGAAGGTCAACATAGGAATCTGCCATATTGACTGTACGCGCGCGGCAGCTTTTGACTTCGGTTCCGGTCAATTTGATACCGGCTTCGTAGCGGTCAATGACGGAGAAGTCATGAAAAGCTTTTCTGTTGGTGGCGATCAAAGGGTCGCTGTTTTTCTCTTTTTTTGCCATACTGTATTACTCATCTTTCATAAATTTTTCAGCGGTTTTGGCAAATTCTGCCGCTTTTGGGTAGTTGGATTCTTTGGTTGCTTCCTCAAATTCCTTGAGAAGTTTCTCCGCTTTTGAATCGAGTTTGGTCGGAGTTTCGATTACAAGGCGGATATGAAGATCGCCGCGAGAACCTCCGCGGAGAGCGACAACGCCTTTGCCTTTCAGACGCAGAATTGTGCCGGATTGAGTGCCGGCGGGGACTTTCATGCGTGTTTTTCCGGTGGTTGTCGGGATTTCTATCACGCCGCCGAGACATGCAGTAACAAAACTGATTGGTACTTCGCACAGCAGATCAGTTCCCTCACGGACAAAAACATTGCTGGCAGAAACATGAATAAAAATATAAAGATCTCCGGCAGGGCCTCCCATGGGACCTGCACCGCCTTCGCCTGAAATCCGGAGTTTTGAACCGGTATCAACGCCCGGGGGAATATGTATTTGAAGTTGTTTTTTGGTTTGTACGCGACCGTCGCCATGGCATTTTTTGCACGGTTTTTCGATAACTTCACCTGTGCCGCGGCATGCGGGGCAGGGTTGACGCATGGTGAAAAATCCCTGTGAAACGG